>JAUVJW010000082.1 GCA_030596465.1 Candidatus Fermentibacteraceae bacterium
AAGGTTCTGTCCATAAAGCCACTGTGCCATAAAAAAGCCAAGCACTATTGTTGCAGCCAGTACATAGACCACATACATCCATGGAAACAGAGGACGGCTAGGCATAAATCTAACACTAAAGCCTCTCGGTTCAGATCCGCGGCTGACACTGGAAGTCAGCATCTCATCGATCTTTTCTTCCAGGCTGTCGTTACCCCAGGAGTTCATTTTCCCTCTCCTTTAATATTTCTTTCAGTTTCGCTCTCGCTCTAAGAAGATACACCCTGACTGTCCCGGCGGGTATCTCCATCACCCCGGCCACTTCAGCCGAGGATAGCTCCTTAAAATAGCATAGAGTGATCAGTTGTCTTTCACGGAGGGAAAGCTGAGCTACGGCCTCTTCAAGTATCACCCTTGAAGGATCGTATGAAGTTGGCAGAGTTGGATTCAAGTTCACCAGCACCGCCTCCTCCTCACCTACTTCCATTTTTCTGTTCCTCTTTTCAACAGCATTCAGACAGGTTCTCCTGGCAATGGTGGCAAGCCACCCGGAAAACGCAGCGGGTTCATGAAGCTTTTTCAGTTTCATCCAGCCCTTTACAAAAGTGTCCTGGCAGAGGTCTTCCGCCATGTGATGATCACCTGTCATTCGAAGGGCCATGGTATACACGAAGCCGGTGTAGTTCTTTACAAGAATACCGTAGGAATCCCTGTTGCCCTTCATGGCAGCCTGCACCAGCTTCGTTGTTGTTTCGCTCACGACTGCTCTGGGTCCTTCTTAAGGATGAAAAAGGCAATAACGAATTTGGCTGCAGCCAGCAGAGTCAGTACCAGCCCGGTTATTGACACCCCTGCTATATCGTCAGGTGCACTAATGAAAAAACGCATGGAAAATAGCCCAATTCCCAGTGCAAGCAGTATAGTGCCGTGTATCAAATTTCTCTGTTTGGGGGGTGTTCTCTTCTTGCCGTTCTCTTCGCTGATGGAGGTCACAAGCCGCTCAATGACCTCTGGAGAAGCATTACTCTCAATTGCTCTCTCGATCACATTGTACCTGGCTATCTTGCGTTTGTGCCAAGTGTACAAAGCAATAATGATCACCACAGCGGGAATTCCGATAGAACTGATTATGGCGACAATGGGAATAAGTGCGTCCATTTTTCTATCCTTTCTGTTTAGAGGTTTCTAACATCAGGACAGCCTGAATGCCGGTTGCGTTACACCTTTATTGTATGAAAGAAAGTAAGCGTCGATAGATTCTCAGACAACCACCGCAAAAGCAGAAGATCAGCTTTCGATAGCGTCCCTTATTGCAACAGAAAGTACCGAGATGGTAACAGGTTTCTGTAGAACTCTGATGATACCCAGGCTGATCATCTCGTTTGAAGAACTCTCGGCGCTGTGACCTGAAAGAATGATTACTTTAACATCGGGTGACAGTTTCTTCATCTCGGAAAAAGCCTCAATACCGTTCTTTCCCGGCATGGTCATATCCATAAGAACCAGCTTTATTTTCTGCTTGTTTGTCTTGTAAATTTCAACAGCTTCAGCCCCGTCAGAAGCAGTAATCACGGTGAAGCCCATAGACTGAACAAGCGTTTTCAGAACGGTTCTTACAATCTCTTCATCGTCAACAAGAAGAATGGTTCCCTCCATGGGACCGGCATGCCTGTGGGGCTTAAATATCTCGCCTTCCGCTTCATCCAATTCAGATACCGGCAGTATTACGGTAACACCTGTTCCGATTCCCGGTTCCGATTCGATTGTTATAGATCCCTGATGCGCAGTCACTGTACCGTAGACAGCCGGTAACCCCATTCCTGTGCCTTCACCAACAGATTTCGTCGTAAAGAACGGTTCGAAAACCCGTTGCATTACCTCTTCTGTCATGCCAACGCCTGTGTCGGAAATGACAACTTTAATCTTGCCAGGGGAGGGATTGGTCGTACTGAATGTGAGGGTTCCGCCACCATCCATAGCGTCTCTGGCGTTTATTGCCAGATTGAGAAGAGCATTATTTATCTCTGAAGCATCACCAACAATGATTGAATTCGAAGCAGAAAAAGTTCTTCTAATCTCAATACGCCTGTCAATACTTCTCTGAAGCAGAGAGACTACATCATCTATCTGATGATGAAGATCGAATGGAGTAATGTGCGAAAGTCCCTTTCTGCTGAATGCCAGAAGCTGTCTGACAAGTGCTCCAGCTCTTTCAGCTGAACTGAGAATGCCCTTTATATACTCAAGTTGGTCAGAACTGCATGACAAACCTCTAAGACACTCGGCAAATCCTACAATGCCCATAAGCTGATTATTAAAATCATGAGCAATCCCCCCGGCAAGCTCACCCACAGAGCGAAGCTTGTCTGAATGCTTAAGTTCATTCTCAAGCTGGTGTCTTCGAGTAATGTCCATTACCACAAGAGATGTATAATGACCACCGTCAGCTTTGATTCCCGGCCTGGCCATTACATGAAGAAATACATTCTCACCAACACCATTCTTTGCGGGAACGTCAAAAGTAATCGCCTTTTGTTCCCGTGCCGCTACTCTGAGATCACGAAGCACCCGGTCAGAGAGCAATTCCTCAATATTATTTTTGAAAAAATCGTGCTTGTCCTCCGCAACGGATATCTTCAGCACCTGAAGAACAGAGTCAGAAAGCTTCTCCCTGTAAGATGTATACTGATCATTCCACTCCATTTCTATAAGACCTATCCGGGCGATCTTCTGGGTCTCTGACAACTTATCATGAGCTTCCTTCAGTACTCTTTTGCTGATAACATCAGAGGTTATGTCCAAGGCATATCCGTAAACTGTTGTTCCGTAATCGCCTGCGGCAGTGTACGATCTAACCATATAGTACTTCATGCCTCTGCTGGAAGTAGGATGTGTTGCAACAACTCCAGAATAGGTCTTCCCCGTAGACAGCGCATTATGAACCGCAAGGAAAAAGTCATCAAAATTCTCAATCAGGTTCCTGAATACACTGACAGGAACAGGTAAATCCGAACTTAAGTCAAACAGTTCCGCGGCTTCCGGGGAAAGCGTAACCGTTTTCAGTTGAGGATCATATTCCCATATTCCCATTCCTGCCAGCAATTGTGAATCTTTCAACCTTTTCTGCAATATTTCCTTCTCATGGTTGATCCTGCTCTCAGCTGTGATATCCCGCAGAGTAGCACAGAGAGTCTCCACACAATCTACCGGCCTGAAAATTTCTCCCTGGAAGGTAGACCGTCCATGTTCAAAGAGAAATACAGGTTCTTCCTTAACTATTCCCTGAATAAATCGCTCATTGGAGATCAGATCACCGTGCTCCTCCTGAAGTAGTTTGAATTCAGGGTTTCTGTTGAGAATACTGAATTCAGAACTTCCTGTTGGATGCGAAATCATTATTCCTCCAACAGGAAAACCATTAAACAGTCCTCTAAATTTCCGCTCACTTTCAGCCAGGGAAAGCTCTCCCTGTCGAAGTAAAGTAATATCCACAAAGGTAATAACCGTACCCTGGCTTATACCGTTTGATGTTCTGTATGGAGATATTTTTGCCAGCCAGTATCCGGGAATATCCACCTCAAGATTCACTTCCAGAATGACTCCTGAAGCAGTCACCTCCTGTACCGCGAGAATAAGCGACTCCAGTGATGATTTTACCAGTGTGGTTGTAAAATCTGTTATTGTCCGGCCAATATCACTCTCTGTAATCTTGAAAAAACGGCAGATCATGGGGTTGAACCGCCTGATATTCAATTCGTTGTCGAGAAACAGGGAACCTACATCCATGCTTTCAAGAAGGTTCATTATATCGTCGGAAAGAATAGAAAGTTGATTATTCACCCGCTGCAATTCCTCGTTCGAGGCAATCAGCTCTTCGTTTGAAGCTGTCAATTCTTCATTGGCACTTCTTATTTCCTCGTTTGTTGTCTGCAGCTCTTCGTTTGAGGCCTGCAATTCGCCGGTTCGGCTTCTGAGTTCCCGCCTGGCTGAAGCTAACTCACTGTCAAGAAGAGCTATCTGCTCTTCAAGAATGGAAGCGTCGGATTCAGAACATTGTATACAATCCTTGCGGCCTGATTGATCCGGTTCGTCCCGAATGAATTCAACAAGATAAACACCTTTCATTCCCAGAGGGGAAATACAACTTACATAAATAGATACATCTTCCCCGGTTTCACAGTGAATTCGTCTGAACCCGCCCGCAGCACGCCTGACTCCTGCCCTGACAGCAGCCTTAAACCTGGATGAAAGCATTGGCAGAAGGCTTCCACCGGGAATCCCGGAGGGTATGGAGAGATACGAATTCATATCTCCATTGATAAAGAGAGTCATGTAATCATCATCAATAAATACACAGTCCGGGAAAAACCTTTCCTCAAGACACGATGTGAATGAACGGCTTCGACCAAAAACATCTTCCTCTGTTTTTTCTGAATACCGGGTGTCTGAAAAAATGGAACCGGATTTGTTGTAATATTTTTCAAGAGGAAACATGTTCATTGTAAAGGTTGCGTCTGCCACTTTTTTAAAAATGCGCCATCTTGAGTCAATGGTTTCCAGATTGCTGTGTTTTTTTCCTGGAGTTTCCCCACTTCCCAGAAAAAGAAATCCCCCCCTGGACAAACTGTAGTTCAATCTGCTGAGAACAATATCCTGCGCATTCGGCTTCAGGTAGATCATCATATTCCTGCAACTGACCAGATCCATGTGGGCAAATGGCGGATCGGAAAGAACATCATGATAACTGAAGACCATGTGAGAACGAATGCTTCTGTTTATCTTCCAGCCATTATCCTTTTTCTCAAAGTAGCTGCGGTATTCTTCCGGAACAGTGGAGTACTGCTTCTTTGTATAAACACCCTTTGATGCTTTTGCCAGGGCGGACCTGCTGATGTCCGTGGCAAAAATTGTGAAATTCTTTCCATTCCCACCGGAAATACTGTCCATGAGCATGGCAATACTGTAAGCTTCCATTCCAATGGAACATCCGGTAACCCAGACACGAACTGCCTCGTCGCCCTCTTCTGAGAAAAGCGGCTTAATTACAGATTCCTTAAGTACGCGGAACGCAGATGTGTCTCTGAAAAATGATGTAACACCAATAAGCAGATCTGACACCAGAAGATCAAGCCGCTCCGGCTTCTCCTCAAGCATCTTTACATAATCTCTTATGTCCCGGGCATCTGCAAGATTCATGAGTTTCAGGTAACGTCTTCTGAAAGTTGTCATGCGATACATGCCAAAATCTACTCCGCTGTGGTCATTGACCATCTGCAGAAGCATGTACTCCCAGTCTTCAGGAGCAAATTTACCGTCTGGGATTCCTTCGATGTCTTTGTTCATCTGCGCAAGATACTAACTGATTGCACGGTTGAAAAGGCATCACTTGCTCTGAAGCACTCCATGAAATCAGTTTACAACTGCAACCGGCGCATCGTGAGCAAGAGAATAGTGACCGCTTGTGATGACGGTTTCACCTTCTGCGAGGTTCTCTGTAATGGCCACAAAGCCACGACCGGACGGGCCCAGAGTTACATAAATCCAGTCGGCGTGTCCATCAACCACCCTGAAAACCATGGGTCTGTCATCACGTATGAGAACTGCCTGCTCCGGTATTACAAGAGAGCCTTCATGCTCCGCAACCACGATCTCGGCTCTCGCTGTCGCGCCGGGGCGCAGGTTGGATACATGAGGTACATCCACAACCACAGTTCCGGATCTGAATCCCGGGTTAATTACCGGAGAAACCGATCTAACCTCACCCACAAGAACAGTATCGTTCAATGACGGGATAATTACAAAAGCCTTCAAACCGGCGGCACACCGGGCAAGCTGTCTTTCGTCAAGGTCAACCTCTACCTGAAGATTCCACGGATCAACAAGAGTTCCGAGAGTTGAGCCGGGGTAAACCATCATACCCTCCTGAGCTGTAACATCTGAGATAACCCCGTTGAATCCCGCGGTAACTGCGGAGTTACCATACTGAGTTCTTGCGCTTGAGAGGGACGCGGACGCGGACTCAAGACCCGTGGTTTGACGAAGCATGCTTCTTACACCGTCTGTTATCTCACCTCTGTAGTTGTCTATCTCGAATTGATAAAGAGCCTCGGCATTTCTGTATTCACTGTTGGCCGCTGACAAGTTTGACGCATGCTGTCCACTGGCCACTCTGAAAATCACAGCACCCTGAGAGAATTCCTCACCGGCGTACTCCGGTGCTTGAACAACCTCCCCCTGCAACTGTGCGGTCAAATTCTGAGTTCTTCTGCTGGAGATCCTTCCTGTTGAAGTAATCACCTCATAAAGAACATCAATTCTGGCCACAGAGGCGGTAACCGGAAGAGGTGAGGGCTCTAAAGTTTCTCTCTCCAGCTCCTCATCCTCTCCACATCCCGAGAAAAGAACGAAACCTACGGCAAACAGAAAAACACTAATTCTCCGGAACATGTTTTTTCCTCCTCCGGGAAGTGATCTGAATAAGAGCCGGTAATGCAATAAGCACAAGTGGCGTTGATATAACCATACCGCACACAACAGTAAAAGCGAGAGTTCCCCAGAGATCCTGGCTTGAAATCGGCCAGAGAACCAGTGGAAGAAGCCCAAGCACTGTTGTGGCAGTTGTCTGGAGAATCGGTCTTAACCTCTCCGCGACAACCAGATCAACAGATTTGCGCAGATCCATGCCTGCCCTTTTCTTCTTTTCGAAACTGTCTATTAAAAGAATTGAATTGTTCACTGCTATTCCTACAAGGAACACACTTCCCACATAGGCTTCAGGGCTGAATATCCGGTCAAATGCCCAAAAGCCTGCCGCGACCCCCACAAGAGCCATAGGTATAACCGCAAGCACATAGAGAGGCGCGGTGAAACTCTCGAATACAATAGCAGTCACAGCAAATACAGCCAGAATGGCAAGAGCTACAAGAAGATTCATATCTATTCCTTCTTCTTCAGCAAGCCAGTCCGGAAGGAATGTTGTGTCTTCGTACACTCTGTATCCCGATGGAAGCTCAAGACTCGTGAGCAGAGAATTACGAAAACGGGCAGCCATTCGCTCGGCTCCCATGAACGAGTAGGCCACTGTGCGCACATACTCACCATCTTCTCTTACAACTGACCCCTGAACCGCTACAGTATCAATACTGATGATGTCACGCATTCGCGTGAAGCCGTCTCTTGTTGCTATTCTGCTGTCCAGTATTTCACTGAGTTCCGGGTCTTTCTGCCCCTCAAGACGAAAGGTAAGATCAGTGGTTTCGTCAGCTATTCGAACTTGAGCGCCGTATCCACCGGCCATGTTGTACCTGAGAGCCATAACAAGCTGATAGGGATTTATACCAAGATCGGCCAGCTCAATTCGATCAAAAACAATTGCGAGCTGGTCACGATTGGGAGTTCTGCCATTCCAGTTAATGTCTACTTCTTCAACCCTGGGATGCCTCTCCAGAAGTGATTTCAGATTCAGAGCAATCCCCTTTAATCCCTCGTAATCGAATCCGCGCAACTCAACTGTCTGCATCATACCAGCACTGGCGGTACTGTGCCAGTATCCCTCGGGACTCACTCCACCTACATAAATCCTTCTAACTCCACCGATTGTGGTGGCAAGAGCTATTGCCTCGGATTCGCACCGCAAAGCAGACCCGTCGAGAAGGGCTTCCTGATCGAATGTGCCGAAAATCACACAACTTTCACCGTATACAGT
>JAUVJW010000048.1 GCA_030596465.1 Candidatus Fermentibacteraceae bacterium
CTGTGCTCTGCCGATCTCATGCCCCCCCTTGCGGCGGAAGAAGATATACGGACCGATAAACTGGCAATGCATAGCAGCAATACTCTTCGAACAATACTCTCTTTCAACGAAGTTAATGAAAAAACCCGTGTTTTCAGCTGCCTGAAAGTACCACTCATTGAACTGGATTCACCAATTGGTATTTTTTGCATAATGCGTGATATCTCCAATGAAGAAAACCAGATGGAGGAGTACCGAAATCGCGAAGCAGTTAACTCCGCCATTATTCGTAATGCCCCTGTGGGTATCTCGGTTCGCGATTCAGTGGGAAATCTGCTCTCTTACAACAAGGCCTGGCAAAGAATCTGGAGTAATACCGACGAAGAGATCAAGACTGACATGAATCGTGGCCGAACTGAACTCCAACTGGATAATTCCGACTCTTACCTGTCCGGCTTTAAGGAAAAACTTCTTAATGTATACACTTCAGGCGGCGAGTTCTTTGTTCCAGAGGTAAAAACCCACAAAAAGAGAGACGGTCTCGAGGTATGGGTCTCGCAGCATTTCTATGCCATAATGAACCCGGACAATACTGTGCAGCGGGTGGTTGTTCTCACTGTGGATATCTCTGACCAGGTCTACAGCAGAAAAGCCTTAAAAACAACACAGCAGAATTACAAAAAGTTGTCGGAGACAATCCCAGTGGGTGTTTTTCGAAGCGAGGTCAGGGAAAATGGCCTGGTTCTTTCCATGAATCCCGCTTTCAAAAGAATGTTTGGAATCCCTGAAGAAGAAGGTCAGAATGTTAGAATCTCTGATATACTGGCTGACCCTTCAGAGGAAAGTAATATCGTAAGTTTTCTACAGCATAAGGGCAGAATCGATAATCGCGAGATTCTCCTGAAAAAAGCGGACGGCTCCACATTCTGGGCTTCATTTACAATGAGCATTCTTACGGAATCCGCTGTTTCAATTGCCGAGGGTGTAATTACTGACATAACCGGTAGAATGGGTGCTTTCAAACAGCTCCAGAAAACCATTGATGGTGTTGTTCTCGCAATGAGTCGACTGGTGGATATGAAAGATCCCTACACCTCCGGACACCAGAAAAGGGTGGCGGATCTTGCCTGTGCTATCGGCGTGGAACTGGGAATGAAACCGGACATGATTGAAGGTCTCAAGATAGCAGGTATACTCCACGATATCGGCAAAATGGCAGTACCCACTGAGATTCTTACAAAACCCGGTGCAATCACAAGAAGCGAGATGCTGTTACTGAGAGAACACGCTGAAGACGGATACGACATACTCAAATCCATTGACTTCCCGTGGCCTGTGGCAGACATTATTCTGCAACACCATGAGAGAATCGACGGCAGTGGTTATCCTCTGGGCATCAAGGGATCTGAAATCAGACTTGAAGCAAAAATACTTGCCGTTGCCGATGTTGTTGAGGCCATGGCCACAATGAGACCATACAGAGCAAGCCTGGGTCTCCACGAGGCCCTTCAAACCATAACAGCAGGTTCAGGCATTTACTTTGACAGACAGGTCGTTGAAGCCTGCATGAGGCTCTTCATGGAAAAAAATTATCAGCTTTCCGAAGAAGATTCCTTTAATTCTTTCCGCCAGGGATAACAGCAAGACGATTAATTGTTTTTTCCACAGCAAGTACATCCACCTGTGTATCCAGACAGTCGCCTGCGGGTCTTGAATTCTCCACGCCGACCACGGGAACAGGATTGGCATCAAGCATTCCCTGACCAAGATCTCTTGGGCAGGCCACCGCGACAACAGCAAGCGGTCTCAACTCTTTTATGTGGCGTCTTGCGAGCGTTCCACCGGTTGCTATGGCGATTTTTACCCCGGTACGGTCAGCGAGATCAAGAAGTGCCCCGATCGGGCATCTGCCACACCTGGCGCAGTTGTAAGGATTGAAAGTGATTCTGTGTTTGCAGTCATGTTTCTGGAGACAATGAGGCAGAAGAAGCAATATTCTTTCCGCGGGAATTGAACCACCAAATCTCCGAAGTGTTTTTTCTGAGCCCAGCGTGATAACCATTTCCTCCGCGGCGAACCCCTCCCCGCCAAGCATACCGGCTATTGGTTTAAGAACATGAAAGGAAAGAGCAAGAAACATATTTGTTCTGAACAGGCCAAGAATGTTAACAAGAACAACAGTTGCGGGAAACCAGTACCACTGATGAGTTATCAATAAAGCAATAACCCCCGGAAAAAGGGAAAAAAACGCTAACCCCAGGTGGTAGTGAAACAAGCTGTTATGTTTCACCTAAAACAACTCCCTTCTCCATCCTGTGGCCTCTTACAAATTCATCAGCGCTCATTCTGCGTTTACCCTGCGGTTGTACTTCCAGTAGTTTGATTGAACCGATACCGCATCCGACAATAAGAGGAATAGTTTCAAGCACTACTCCGGGAATCCCCTGAAGCGAAGAAGTTTCCGCCGAGTAAATTTTCAGTATTTTTGACCGGTTTATTGTTCTTGCCCCCGGAACGGGATTAAAGGCAAGAATCGCCCTTCGAATTTCTTCTGCGGAACTCTGCCATGAAATAACAGTCTCCTCCGGTGTAACCTTTTCCGCGTAGCTTTCTGTTCCCGCCTGCGGAATCGGTTTCAGTGTTCCGTCCGCGTATTTGCTCAGAACCTCCGGAAGTGCCAGCGCCGCCGCCTCGGCAAGAACTTTTTCAAGTTCACCAGCGGTCTCTGTTCCAGTCATTTCCCAGTTAACCGTGTGAAGAATATCACCGGTGTCCCATCCTCCGTCAGTGACCATAAAACACACGCCTGTTGCTTTATCTCCGTCAAGAACAGTCCGGATAACAGGAGCAGCGCCCCTGTGTCGCGGAAGAAGAGATGGATGAATATTAACAACCCCCAGAGGAGCAGCGGCCAGGAACCACCCGGGCAGCCAGCCTCCATAGGAGGCACTTACCATTACATCGGGTGCCAGTTCTTTGAGAACATCCTTTATTTCCTTGAGTTTCTCCGGCTGCAGAAGTTTGATTCCCAGCTCATCAGCCAGAGCAGCCACGGGGGTTCTGGATATCTTTCTTCCCCGTCCGGATTTTCTGTCCGGACGGGAGATAACAAGCGCAAGTTCAATATCCCTTGTACCTTGCAGAGCCTGTAAAACAGGCAGTGCAAACACCGAAGTGCCAAGAAAGATCAGCTTCAATACACCCGTCCGCCCTGACGGAGTTTTCTGAGCCTTCCCCTGAGAAGTTTCCTTTTTATGGGACTCAGCCTGTCCACAAATAAAACACCGTCAAGATGATCAACCTCGTGAAGCATCAGCCTCGCCGCAAGACCGCCGACATCCAGGGTGAAGGAATTTCCCCGTACATCCCGGGCCTTGACGGTTACCCTTGATGGTCGTGAAAGCGTCTCGTAAATACCCGGAACACTCAAACAACCCTCTTCTCTCTTTACCGTTTCACCGTAGGGCTTCAATTCCGGGTTTATAAACACTACATGTCCGTTCAGTTCATCAAGGTGATTCGGGGCGGCGATAAACAACCTGACAGATTCTCCCACCTGAGGAGCAGCAAGCCCAAGGCCCTCGGCAACCTCCAGCGTTCTTTCCATGGTTCTAACCAGACCGATTATAAAGGGTGTATCACCGGGTAAAGCCAGCGGTCTGCCTTTTTGTCTGAGTACAGGATCACCAATAATCCGAACTTTATTCAGCAGGTTTTGCATGTGGAAGATACTTCTTACCCAAGGATAGTTAAAGCAGTGCGATCAACATCAATCTTCACAGAGTCAGCAATCCTGACTGTAACAACATCACCCTTGAGATTGGTTATTACACCGTGGATTCCACCGCCGGTTACTACATTGTTACCCTTCTGCATTGAATCACGCATAGCCGCCAATTTCTTTGACTGCTTCTGCTGAGGCTTGATGATGAGGAAGTAGAAGATGCCTACCATGGCTACTATTGGAAGAATACCCATGATTCCGCCTGTACCAAGACAACCGGCAGCAGTTTCTTCAGTACCTTCGGTTGCCTCCTGCGCCATTGCAGATGCTGCAAGAATAACAGGGAGTGTAAAGAAATTTCTGATTTTCATTTTTACCTTTCCTTTTCATATGAACCGGCAAGGGCACCAACAGTTCCAGTGACCGCGCAGAGTAAGATTACCAGAGTCATCCAGGACAAAGGCATAAACCGTTGAGCAACGGCACTCGAAAGCACTTTGGACAAAATTGCCACAAGGACAAGTCCTCCGGCAGAACCGGTAACCCCCATAAACAACCCCTCAACAACGAAGGGAATTCTGATGAACCACCATGGCGCACCAACTGTTCTCATGATGTCAACTGTGAGCGATCTGCGCACAACCGACAATCGTACTGTATAGAAAACAACCAGAGATATGCTTGAGACAAGAACAATACCCAGAAGAACTACCAGCCTTCTGATTGTTGTAACGGTTTTAAGAAGACCGGGAAGATAATCCTCCCCGTACACTGCATCCTCGACCCCGGCAACAGCTTCAATTTGCCTGGAAAGCTCTGAAATTCTTCCCTGGCTCATTGCTTCTGTCTCAAAAGTAATCTGAAGGGAGGCGGGAAGTCTGAAATCATTTCCCATCACATCAAGAAGATCTGTTCTTCCCGGAAGCTCTGCTCTGAACAAAGCTTCTGCCTCCTGGGAAGAGACAAAATAAACAGATTTCACTCCCTGCATACTACTGATATTATCGCCAATAGTTCTGCCCTCCGCCTGGGAAATGTCCCTCTGAAGAAACACTTCCATTCCTACAAGATCCTCTTCTTTATCCACAATTCCCTGAAGATTCCAGGAAATAATCAAAAAGGTGTTAAACACAATGAAAGCAAGGGCAACCATAAGCAGTGTAATCAAACGGGCACCCGGTCTGGAATGAAGATTAAGTGAAATTTCCTTTACAGCAGATCTTACTAAACTCATGAATCCGGATCCAGTTCTGTCCATCTGTCCGCTCCGCGAAGAACACCTCTATCAAGAAAAAGGAAACGGCCTTTTCCCGCTGGAACCTGTCTTGGGTCATGTGTCGCCATAACTACTGTAGTTCCGCCTCTGTTTATTTCCAGAAGGAGGTCAACAACCTCCCTGGAAACCTCGGGATCAAGGTTGCCTGTAGGCTCATCAGCAAGAAGTATCACTGGATGTGCCACCATTGCTCTTGCAATAGCCACCCTTTGTTGTTCTCCCCCGCTGAGTTCATGAGGAAACGCGTTTCTTCTGTGACTTAATCCCATTCTGGCAAGAAGAGAAATAACTCTCTTCTGTACTATTCTGTTCCCGGTTCCTGTGACCTGCAAAGGTAACGCGACATTGTCAAACACCGTTCTTGTATGAAGAAGCCTGAAATCCTGGAACACTATACCGATCTTTCTTCTTAATTGAGGAAACTCTCTATTGCGTATCCGGTCAGACCGAAAACCACTAACCTCAACAAAACCGGAATCCGGTCTGTCACCCATCCATATCAGTCTCAGGAGGGTAGTCTTCCCTGCTCCACTGGCCCCGGAAATAACAAGAAACTCACCCTGCCTGATCTCCATATCAATTTTGTCAAGTGCAGGCCATCTACCGTAGCTCAACCTGACACCGCTCATGGTGACAAGCAACCTTATTCCTCCCCGTTAATAACTTCGTAAAGGGAACTTCTGTCCTTTCTGGACACATTCTTTGAAGTGGGAACAACAAGCACCTGTATGATATTTCTGCTTCCGTCGGGTTTAATCAGGCTGATTACTGAACCGGTTTTCACGGAAGATGATGCCACTGCCCGAACGCCATCAAGTTCGACAGCCCCTGCTCGAATTGCCTTTGAAGCAATAGACCGAGTCTTCAACAGTCCGGACACTTTCAGAAACAGATCAATTCTCATTGGAAATTCACCACCACGGGAATATCGGATCTGAGAGATTCAAGCATTCCTGAATAGTAATTCTGCCAGTAAACTGATTGCAGCATGGAGTTGAGTTCGTCAACGGAGAAATCTTCCCAGTCAGTAGTTTGATCTTCGCTTGCTTTAAAAATAGCAACTGCCATATCCTGTTCTACCATAACCGGATGGGATACTTCTCCTGCTTCCAGATTGATAACAGTATCCCTCATCTCGCCTTCCCATGCACCCACATTCACAGTTCCCATATAGCCATCCGTATTCCGCGGATCGGGATCAAGGCTGAAATCATTAACTGCTGCGGCAAAATCCATTCCCGCTTCCAGGTCAATAACAATTTGCTCCGCCTGCCCTACGGTTCTATCCAGATCTGCCGGTATCAACTGAGCAATAATAATAATGTGACTGGCCCTGACCCGTTCCTCATCCCGATCGGTAAGTTTAACCAGATGAACCCCGAAAGGTGTCAGAAAAGGACCGGCGATCTCGCCCGGCTCAAGGGAGTAAACTACACCCTCGAAAGCAGCAGTCATGTCTCCCCTGCTGAACCAGCCAAGATCTCCACCGGTTGTGGCGGAAGCATCCTGCGAATAAGTCGCAGCCGCGGCCGAAAAGGTTATCTCGCCTGTCTCTATCAGAGTCCTTACCTCAGACAGCAGATCCTCAGCTTCCTGCGTATCTGAAGGTAAAACGGGAAGATATATCCAACTTAGATTTGTTGGAGCAAGAACCTCCTGAACAATCTCCTGATTTTCTTCAAAGAATGCCATAGCGTCAAAAGGCATTGCGGACATTGCGGCACCCGCCCTGAAGCGGACGTAATTTTCACTGGCTATCCTGTCACCCATCAGAGATGTGTGGCTGTCTCTCAATGCGGCAATAGTCATTCCCGTGGAACCAAGATAATCCATGAATTCCTGGTTGGAGTTAAATCCGCCTCTAACCTCAGCCATGGATTCATCAACAGCATCCTCTATTTCCTGACGGTCAGGATAAATACCTTCGCGCCTTGCTGCCTCTACAAGAAGTTTCTCTTCGATAATCTGCTCCATAGCCAATTGATAGGAAGGACTGGAGGTTTCGATTTCAAAAGCCGTTTCCTGATCAATACCGGATTCTATCAGAAGAGAGATCACATCGGAATGGAGGACAGGCTCTGATCCAACAACCGCAACTATCCTCTCAAGAGTCATCGGCGCTGAAACAAGAGCGGCAATACACAGTACAATGTTAATCAATGAACTACCTCCGTGAATAATCTGTTTTCAGTTACAAGAAGTACACTGTCAAGCGCAGCATCAATTCTGGAGTTATACAGAGCCTCACTGGCACTTCGCATGACTCTAAGGGAATCTGAGATTACCCGAATCTCTGAAACCTTGAAGATATGCCACCCAATGCTGGAAGGAACAACCTCACTGAGCCCATCAAGAAGGGCGATATTCATGGGAAGCCCCTGAAGCATCATCTCGCCCCCTGTGATAAAACCAATGTCTCCACCAATTGCCGCTTTCTGGCCAAGGGAAGAATTCTGCGCTGTCACCTGAAAATTCTGTCCCAATCCCAGACGGATATGCAGAGATTCAGCAATGGCACTGTCTGCAGCGATAATTTGAAAATAATGCCTTTCCAGAAGAAACAGTTCAGGGTTAGCCAGCATGTAACCCCGCACCTCCGCCTCTGTTGGCGAATCTACAAAACCAACAATATGCTCTATCATAAGGTCACGGAGATAAAGTTGTTTTGCCCTTTCCTGAACAAATCGGCTCATGGCAGGATTTTCAAGACCGGCTTCCTCGGCTGCACAGGCGAGAAGCTGGTCATGAATCCAGATGTCTACTGCACCTTCTCCAACCCTGATTGCGGCAAAATCAGAAGCGTATAGAACATGAGGTCCTACTGAGGCCATTATTTCCCTTCCCGAATCGCCGGGTTCAGTATCCACCTGGGTAATTAGATCATTTTCCACTGTTCCTGTATAAGAAGTAAGAATAAACAGGGTAACCCCCACAACAACACCGGTAAGTATCCACAGAACCAGAGGAATTGATTTTCCCATTAAGTATTCCCGTTCCGTTATATGTGATTCAGAAGTCGGTCAGGCCACATGTTTACGATATGCTTTTCCCGCAGATCCTCCAGCATATCAACCAGAAGAACCTCCTGTCTGGCTGACACCAGCTCCATATTCGCCAGTTCTACCATTTGTTCAGGGGTAAGAGAGGTACTTAAAGGGGCTTTTTCCATTAGCTGAATAATGTGGTATCCCATAGGGGTTTCAATGATTCCCGATATTTCTCCTGTGGAAAGCTGACACACGGCTTCCATGAAATCAGGAGATGCCATACCCCTGGACATCCAACCCAGATTACCACCGGAGGGAGCACTGGGACCGACAGAAAACTGTATCGCGAGTGTTGTGAAAGACTCGCCGGAGTTCAGCCTTGAAAGCACCGAGGATGCCAGCACCTCATCGGGTAGAAGTATGTGTCTGATGTTGTACTCATAGTTGTATGTTTCACCCCAGACATCAAGATAATTCTCAACCTCCAGGATTGACACTTCCACATCACCAAGAATATCCGTAATATACGCCTCTAGAATAATCTGATTTACTGTCTGTTCAATTACAGCCGCAACATCCGGTCGTAAAGCTATATCGCTTTCCTCAGCAGCGCTTAGAATGAGCTGCTCTCTTACCCAGGTTTCAAGTATTTCGGCAGCAGCGTCCTCAGTGGTTATTCCCAGATTCGAAATTACTTCCGGACCTCCCACCATACCAACCAGATCCTCCCAGGTAAGTTCACTGGAATCCACTGTGGCCAGAACATCTCCTGAGGCACTTCCAAACAGAACGGTTATCACTGCTATCAGGTATACTGAATTCTTCATGTCAATTTCCTTCCGTTTAGTGTACTCCACCCCAGAGATCAATCTTGATAACAGCGGCGGTGTCAATTCTTACAGTATACGTTGTATTAAGCTCGTCCATTAAAGTATCAAACCCGGAGGCAAACATCATGGAGGCAGCCATCCGTTCTGCCTGAGGATAAACATCTTCCAGTAACGCAATCGCCGGAGGGACAATTTCAACTACCTCGAACCATGCGACAAGTTCCCCGTCCAGAAGAACAGGTCCAATAAACGCTCCTGAATCGGCGGCAAATACGACAGGGCCGAGGACCTCGCCAAAAGCCACTTCAACCTGTGGAGGAGTGGGAATCATCGCTCCATCCGAGTCTACAACTGTCCGGCAATCCGTTAAGTCATCGAAATTTGAAACAGTCCGGGAATCAAGAACCGCCGCGGTATCGGTATAACCAAGGAGAATAGAGCGCCTTTCGGGAAGAAGAAACATCTCTTCGTTCTCTTTGAACCATTCCGCAACACCGGCACTGTCAGGAATACTGGCCTCAAGTACCCTGGCTCTGATTACACTCTCTGCTCTGGCGTAATCAAGAGCATTCTCCGGGAGAATTACACCCTGTTCAACAGCAAGTTCCGCCAGACAATATCTCTGTGCCACCGACTTCACATAAAACCACAGGGCAACCTCAGTAGTGGAATGAACCGGGAGAGGTAAGAAAGCTGAAATTTCATCAGGAATTTCTCCGGAAAAGTTTACCGGATCAACCTTCTGCATGATATCTATAATGTCTGCAACTGTAAGAGTATCATTGCTGAAAATAACCACTGGTTCCCTGGATCCTTCTCCGGTGACAATAATGCTTGTTTCACTTACAATGCAGTTGTCTGCCATGGCAGAAATCCCTTTAGAAAGAACAACATGGGGTGTAA
>JAUVJW010000186.1 GCA_030596465.1 Candidatus Fermentibacteraceae bacterium
ACAACACCTGATAACTTCCAGGAATTTATGGACTCTACATTTACCATGTACGGCTCCTACGGGTTGATCAGGTTGCTGGCCATAAATGCTGCATTTGCCAACAACAGCACTTATTACCATAACTACTATCTGTACAACGATGTGGAGGGCACAGGCGTATGGGCCATGCTTCCGTGGGATGTGGACAAGATACTGTATGACAATCTGGGGATCGGCTACGGTTTGTGTACCACAAGAAACTGGTTTGATAACCCTCTGCATGCCAGAACTCTGGTTGTACCGGAATTCAGAGATGCTTTTATGGATTCAGTGGAAACAATTTATGACAGCTTTCTTACTGAAGAGAAACTTCAGTTCTGGACAGATTCTTTGAAGGCCGTTCTGGAGCAGTCAGTGTCTCAAGACAATTATGACACTACAGATGTGGCAGGATTTCATCAGGCTTGTGACTCGTTGATCGCGCACATGATTCACAGAAGAACTGATCTTCAGTGGCAGTTTCAGTACAGGTATTATCCATTCAGATCATTGCGCTCTGACACTGTTTCCACCGGCGATCTAACAGTAAAATGGCATCCCACAGAAGACCCTCTTGGGTCACCAGCTGTGTATTCTGTTATCGTAAGAGACAGCCTGGGGCCATATACGCAGGAGATCTTCCGCATTGAGGGGCTTACCGATACAACATACACAATCTCGGGTCTTGCTCCAGGCGAGTATTACTGGGTGGTAGAAGCAGATGTTCAGGTCGGGTGGCGAGTTACCGAGGCAACTCCCAGATACAATCCATTTGTCGTTACCGAGCCTACCATACTTTCCGGTACCCTGGGAGAGAACACTGTTCTGTATTCTGCTCATTCTCCGTATATAGTTCAGGATGAAGTAACCATCCCATCCAACGGTACAATGACCATTCAACCCGGCGTTACGATACTTATGGGGGAGGATGGGGCGATAAATTGTCTCGGTGAGCTTAATTCCACCGGCAGCCAGGGTGATTCTGTTTTCTTCATGGCGGAGAACTCCGCAGTGGGATGGCGGGGAATACGGGTACAGGGTGGTTCACTTGCAATGCAGTACACATCTGTTACCGGTTCCAGAGGGTATTCCTTAACACCGGGTACAGATTTTGCGGCACTATCAGGCCATTCCTCCACAGTTCTGCTTGAAAACTCCTCATTCAGGAACAACTGGAGCTGTGTAAAACTCACCGGGGGAACTGCCGGTATAGAAGACTGCCGGTTCATAAACAACAGAGGTGAGCTTTTCTTCATTCAGGATGGAGAGAGTGCAAGTATCACCAATTCTGATTTCATCAATCTTTATGACCCGGTAACGTCCAGCATGGATGGCATAGAGTTCCATTTGTGTACAGGCGGGCAGTTTCTTGTCAGCGGGTGTACTGTTGAAGATATAGACGGAGATTGCATCGACATGAATGCTTCTTCTGTTACCATACAGAACACTTTGCTTGCAAGCTCTACAGACAAAGGTTTTTCCGTAGGAGCTCCCACAGGCGGCAGCGGCAGTGGCTCTCTTGTTAAAATACAGAACTGTGTGATCACCAGTTGCCATATTGGTATCGGCGTTAAAGACGGTGCGGCAGTGGAAGGAAGCGGGATTGTCTTTTCTGAATGCGAAACTGCTGTTCATGCCTATGAGAAAACCTCCGGGATGGGCGGGGGCATTGCATACATAACCAGTTCCATCTTCACAGAGTGTCCCTTGCCGGTTCTGGTTGATATGGGGGTTGTTTCAACAACCTGGTCAATTTCCGATACGGATCAGTTGCAGGGTCAGGGAAATCTTCAGAGCGATCCAGAACTGACACAGGGTTTTTATCCCCTGTGGGACTCGCCCTGCGTAAATTCCGGCAATCCTGATGACCGGGATCCTGACAACAGCAGGCGTGACATGGGAGCATTCTTTTTTCCTACGAGTTTCAATCGTCTTGTTGTGAACGAACTCATGGCAATAAACTCCAGTACAATCTTCGACGACTGGGGCAGATCATCTGACTGGATAGAGATATACAATGGTGCCGGATACGATATTGATGCGGGTGTTCTTGTGTTCTTTGAGTCTGATTCATCAGCAGTGGAACCGTGGTCGGTCCCAAGGGGCACGATGATTCCGGCAGACGGTTACATGCTTTTCTGGGCTGATGGTGACCAGTGGAAGGGTGGTACGCACCTGCCTTTCCGACTTTCCGGCGGAGGAGACAGCTTCAAGCTGGGCAGAATTGTACCGGGTGACGGGGAAACGCCTTACACCTCAACTCTTGAACATGTTCAGTTTGACAATCAGACACCTGACATCTCATATGGCAGGTTTCCTGATGGAGGCGAGTGGCGCATTCTGGAAGTACCAACACCCGGTTACAGCAATGGAACTCTTTACAGTGTTCCCACAGTACTGGGCTGGCCGAGACCCAATCCGTGTGCAACGGGGCAGATGTCGATAGACATTACGGTTGCCGGCGGAGAAACAGAGGTGTTTGTCTATGACATGATGGGTAGAAAGATTGCCACAATAGTTGATGGTTATCTTTCGCCGGGCACACACACACTCACATGGAACACTGAAACGCGTCCCACCGGCATATACTTCATCTTTGCCAGATGCGCCCGTCAGATCCCGGCCACTGCGAAGATAACGGTACTTCCCTAGAACACTATTTCCTCATTATGGCGAATGCAATATAGGCCATGTAGGCAAGAAGCAGAATTCCACCGTATATCCTGCTCTTTGCAGAGGAGTATGTTGTTTTACCCGTCTGTTTTATTATGAAGTACAGTATAAGAGTAATACTCAGAACAATAAGTATATCCGGCAGTACCAGGCGATTGAAGTCTGCAAATATCATGGGTTTAATTGCAGCAGTAGTGCCCAGAACAAACAGAATGTTGAAGAGATTGCTGCCGAGAATATTTCCCAGGGCCATATCCCAGTGGTTCCTGCGAACGGCAATTACCGAAACCACAATTTCAGGCAGCGAAGTGCCCAGCGCCACTATCGTTACACTTATCAGAGTTTGAGAAACTCCCCAGGATCCTGCAATTATTACTGCATTATCTACTACAAAACTTCCGCCAAAGATAACTCCGGCAATTCCACCAAGAGTCATCGCGATTGATTTTATATACTCCAGCGGGCGGTTTTTTATGTGATCCAGGTTTTCGTTACGCCTGCTTTTTTTGTCGGATCGGCTCATTCTGAAAAGGTGGAATAGATAGCCGGCGAAGAAAAACAGAAGGATATGTCCTCCTGTATGGCTCAGACCGTATTCACCGTACCTGGAAAATGGAGCAACGCAGAGGAATAGAAGAAGAAGTGTCGCGGCAAAACCGAATAAAACTTCCTTCCACAATTTGGTATGGTTTCCCTTTATGCCAAACAGTAAAAGAGCCAGACCCACCGCAAGACCGATATTCGCGATGTTGCTTCCCAGAACATTTCCAATTGATACAGCGGAATATTCACTCAGTGCCGCTTTTATTGATACAGCAGCCTCAGGAGCGCTTGTTCCGAATGCCGCAATGCCCAGACCAATAAGAAGTGGCGACACACCCAGAAGTGAAGACAGGCGGCTTCCACCCTTTATAAGGTTATCTCCACCCACGACAAGAAGAACAAAGCCAACTGTCAGAAGTAAGTAAGTCTCAAGCATCCCTGGCATATTGTATCCAACCTGACTGTATTAAATACTAAAGATAAAGAAAAAGTTTCCAAGCGGAAAACTACCACATTTTTGTCAGAATGCAACTCTCACATTCCAATCATTTTCCGGAATGAAGGTTCAGAGTGGTGAAAATATCTAATCAGTTTCATGGAGCTTGCAAAGATCGCTCTGGCATTTTCCGGGTCAACCGCGATCCAGAAATCAATATCTTTCGTGAATCTGGGTTCGCTGTATTTCATAACAGCATACCCGCCGACAATCAGATATCTAACTCTGTGTTCTTCGAAAAGCCTCAACAGTTCTTTGAAGTCGGAGTTCAGAAGCATCTTTACCTCTTATTAAATAGTAATCCTGCAGCATCTCCCATGCCGCTTCAAAAATAGCTTCGATACCTGCATTCTGCCAGAACATTTTATCGAAAGACCTGTCTCTGTCTGATATGCTTTGATATTTTTCCACAATCTGTTCCAAATTCACCTCTTGCCTGATTGTTGCTCCATAATACTTTATACTTCATTCCCATGCCCTGTCAAGCTCCCCGGAATTATGATCAGCAGGCTCTGAGTTGTTTACCGTGCTAACGCCCGGGACGCCCTCAGTTACTGGCTCTGTTGCTTTCCGTGCTAACGCCCGGGACGCCCTCAGTTACTGGCTCTGTTGCTTTCCGTGCTAACGCCCGGGACGCCCTCAGTTACTGGCTCTGTTGCTTTCCGTGCTAACGCCCGGGACGCC
>JAUVJW010000131.1 GCA_030596465.1 Candidatus Fermentibacteraceae bacterium
CTCCCACCAAAAAACCCGAAGGCTCTTCAGCAAAAGAAACTACACGAATTCGATTTTCGAACATTGCTTCTTCTTCCAGTATTTCAATCATCGTACGCCTTGACCGGCGTGAACCGACCGGGAAGAGTTACGAAAACGCAACTCTGCGTACCCGGCGCGGGTCTCAATACTAACCAACGGCCGGACACCTGTCAACCCCGATTTTAAAGGGGTTAAATACATCCGCTTTCACCCGGCTTTTACCGGTGAAATACGCCGCTGCTGTACTGACAAAAATCATACGCCTAACCGGCGCGAGCCCCAATCCTACAGCACCGGATATGAACCGTCAACACGTATTTCACAAGTGGTTGAAACACAAAAACAAGCCGGATTCACGAGAATTTAAGATGGTCAATTAGCTCCTGTATCCGGCTCCTGGCAGGACTACCGGATCCGGCCTCATATAACTATAAATGAACTTACAACAATTGGAGGTTTTCTTGTCACTAATTCTTGCTGTCTGCATAATACTCATTTCAACCGGAATGGATGTTGAAACACCGGAGGAATTTCTTACAAACCTTTCTTCAAGCCATGCTGACCAGTGGATTGAGTTTCAGTATCCAACCGAGAACGCCATTCATCCTGATACTGTAAAATCAATAATTGGATCATTGCGGAGTCTTTCAGTTGAACCAGGTGAAAGAATTCTGGAGGATATAGAGGGCGGATACAGAGTCACTTTCCCTGAAAGCAGATGGACCTGGCGCAAGGATGGCGGAAGAATAGGCTCTGTTCGAGGGGAATCCGTGGTAGAGTGGCGTCCAGGAGGTTACAGTTGGACAGCCATACCGGTATTCACCGAAGAAGGAGCTTCTATCGGTCGCAGGGAATCACTGTGCATGGGTGTTACCATGATGGCTGCTATAGGTATAGTGGGTGTTATTGCTATCTGGTGCGCGAAACGAAGATACGGCTGATTTAATCATTACTCCACCCCACTGACAATGGACTAACTGTGCTGATACACAGGAACACACCTACAACTCCAGGCGGGTGAACACTCCGTTCAGTGGAATCCTTCATCTGAACTTGCCTCCGGGTGTTACCTCATAAGGCTGCAGACTGATGACGGGACTGATGTAAAGAACTGTATTTGTATTAACTGATGATCAGATCAATTCTTAAGAATTTATGATATTTCGTTAAGCTGAGATTTACTCGAAGCGATCCCATTCATTCGTAAAATCAAGAACCTCAATTGGCCCTTCACGGTCCTGCTCTCCCACGGTCATTGCTTTATCGAGGAATTCGTCGAGATCCCGCTGAAGGAATACGGAAGTGGTAAGAAGTGATTGAAATTGAGAATATTCATCGCGGTTCTGAACCGGAATACCCTCTACCTCACCCATGGATTCCCGCATTTTCCTTAGAAGAGAGGAAAGTGCCATGGAGAGTTCATTTGCCTGCTTGTATATGCTCATTCAGATTCACCTTTTTTTCTTTTCCAAATCCTGTTCAGAGAATTGTTCAGCGTAATTACAAGATCATTCTCTGAGGCATTTCGTCCGGTAGGATGACCCTGTCCTGCAAGAACGGTAACAGTGCAGACTTCGCTGCGTGTGTGTTCTGACATAAGCTCACCCTCTTCCGGTGGAGAAACTTTATCCCCATCACCATATATATACTCCACGCCGCAACCCCTGTTCAAGTATGTCAGCCAGAAGAGAGGTTTGAAGCTGTCCAGGCTTCTTACTGCCCGCCCCGGCATGAGGAATCTTAATAAAACTGTACCGACTCCTCCTGTTCGGCGCCTTGCGGCAAGAAAGAAAGAGCTGAATGCTCCATGTACTGCAATTCCAGCGGGAACGAGTTCCCCAGCCAGCGAACAGGCTTTTATTGCCGATGATCCTCCCATGGAAGTTCCATAAACAACGATATTCCTGTTGCTGAACCCCGCATCTTTTGCGAATTGCAAAGCCCCCAGAATATCGTGAACTTCGTCTGTACCGCCGGCGGACAGTCTTGACGGATGATCGTCACTGCCGCGCATGGGTACAAGCAGAAAAGATGTACCGCTGATGTCTTTCAGTTTCTCCCCCAGTTCAGCTCTGGATAGAAATGAACCACCCAGGCCGTGGACAAATATCACCAATTTTTCTGAACCCTCAAGCAGGTATCCCTTTACCTGATACCCGTCAAGAGATGTCCAGCTCTTTTCTGTCCAATTTTCTCCCGGAGAACCGGTAGTCTGATGCTGGGGGAAGCGGAACATATTGGCAAATCCGATGATGCCCGGTCTTTTCAGCTTTTTTCGCAGGATCAGCCACACAAGCAGACCTGATAAAGAACCAATAAGCCATCCCGCGATCACATCAGATGGATAATGTACAGCAAGATAAACACGGCTGAAACCCACAAGGAAGGTAAAAAGCATAGCAGGTATTGCTACAGGCGGGTACACAAGGGAGGTAAATACAGCAAGTCCCGCGGAGTTTGCCGCGTGGTTCGACGGGAAACTTCTTCTTCCTCCGGTGTGCAGACGACAATCCAACTGAGTGGCAATTACTTCATCCCTGTTCGGTCGAGTTCTTCTTACATTGTGCTTCAGAAATGTCCCCACTTGATCTGTAAGCGCGATGCAGAGAATCAAACCAAAAACAAAAACCCTGGGATTGATCCGGACAAACCAGTTCCCCGGATGGGGTAGTTTCCTGCCGGCATACAAAAGAAAAACCACCGCAACAGCAATGAAGGGATACCAGTTATGCTTATCTGTAATGACCAGCATAATCCTGGTCAGCACCGGGCTGGCCATTTGCATATTGATGAATCTCAAAAGCTGAAGATCATGCTGGAAAAATGTGTTCACCTGATCAGGATTTCCACAGAGTGAGTGAATTCCGGTGAATTAACCGGCACAGCATGCCAAAAACCGTCACTTCCAAGATACTCCGCCTGAAAAGTAATCCCTGCCAGCCCATTGAACCAGCTTTTCATTAAGGGGAGATCAAAGCTTCCAAGCGCGGTGAAACCCCTGGGGCAGGGAGACACAACCATCCAGCCGAAAGGTTTTACATAAGCGGCCAGAAGAAACCCGGGAGATCCTGTTTCTTCCCATCTTCCCGGAACAACAAGAGCCGGTATCTGCCACCGTCTTAAAACAGCGGCTCCCAGCGAGGCTCCACCCATGGAATTGAGCAACTCTCCCTGAAGGGTCAGCCCGGAAGACGGATAAAGAAGAACCTGCTCATTTAACGGAGTGGAAGCTGTATAGTAATCCGATACAGCATCAATTACTCTTTGCACGAGTCGCATTGGATTGGGCTCGCCTGCAGCCAGTCTGGCGGATTCCATGTAAACCGCATCTTCTCCGCACCAGAATACATCGGTATTCAGACACATATCCAGATAGGCATCCTCGCCGGGGAATGGAACCATAGCATCAGCACTGCCGGGAACATTAGTGCCGGCGAACGCCTGCGGGTCTATCTCTACCTGTTGCGAAACAGTTACTTCAAATGCTCCGCTTGCTGTACCTTCCAGCAGGAGCCAGCCATGAGCTGTTTCCACAGAACCGGAGATGCCTGTAACTGCGATGTCCGGGGTGCCGGATGGAATCTGCCAGGGCAACCCGGCAGGTATGGGAACAATCACCCGAACCGAATCGCCCGTGGAGAACTCTCCGCCGACGACGATAGAAACGAAAGAGATCAATGGATGAAAGTTGCCGGGAATCATGCGTGGACACTCTATGCTCCAGCCCCCGTCACAGAGTTCCCGGATAAGACCTGCTTTACTCCACAAAGAACTATTACTCCAGTTGTGAGCATCGATCATATCAGCAGCCTGCTGGTAATCGTGCCTGTAGAAGAACCGCTCAGATGTTGAGAGAACGGTTTGATCGTCGCCCTGAGCAACGAAAGTACAAAGCAGAATAGTTACTATTAAACTAATCATGATACAGGTAAGATATTCACTTTGTCCTATCAGAACCATATTCTGGTAATCGTTTCATGCGGGTGTTATCTTCCTCCCTGTCAAAAAGGAGAAAATGTGAATCGTTTTGCAGTTATTTCACCGCCAGTTATCACACCTTCAGAAGTCCCCGCAGGTGCATTCATGCTTGCCGGTGGCCTTGCTGCCCGGGGTATTGAAGCACCAATCCACGACCTGTCTCTGGGTTTCTTCAGGTGGCTGTTCCTTGAGCATGCTCCCACGGCGGGTTTTGCCAACTGCACTCCATCCCTGGAATACCTGATCTCACCTGGAACAGAGTTCTACGACCCCCACAAACACAGAAGCGTCTGCGGAGTTCTACAATCAGTTCTCAAGGCGTACAAAAAGAATTTTCCAGGCTGGCAACTTTCACTTATGGACAGTGTGCCTCCCGGTATTGCACATTCTACCGCAGATCTGATCTCTCTGGCTAAAAGCGGTTCAACTCCCTTCAGCAGGTATTTTCGCCTCTGGCTGAAACAAAACAGCGGTACATTTGACCATGGACTTATTTCACTGGCATATCTTTCCCAGCTACCGGCAGCAGTAGAAATTGCCTGGCTTCTTGAGGAATCCGGAATACGGGTAACTGTTGGCGGTTCTCTGGCTTCGGCATTGAATGATACTGGAAGCGGTATAAAACTTCTGAAAGGCTGTTTCAGAAAAGTGACACTTGATGATGGAAGATCCATCGTCGGAGAGGATCAACCATTTCTCTCAAAGATTGAATGGCCTGTATTCGCAAACAATTGGAAATACTTCAGCTCCAGGCCGGTAATCCCCTTCCCTCTTACCACAGGCTGTACCTGGAATAAGTGTCTTTTCTGTCCGGACAGAGATAAACCCTACATGGATATCTCTGTAAAGAATCTTGAACGCATCCTTGCCGGAGGTCCGGAGAACCCGGTGATCCACCTCATTGATTCGGCAATACCGGTTAAGACAATTGAGGATATGCTACCGCTGTTCAGAGAAAAAACTTCCGGTTTCTACGGTTTTGCAAGGCCTCAGGGAGACTGGTTGAGAGACGGCCTTCTGGAAAAAATGACGGACTCGGGATGTCTTATGCTGCAGACAGGAGCCGAAAGCGGAAGCAGTGGCATTCTTCAGCGGTTCATGAAGGGATTCTCTCCCGATACCGCAGAGAAAGTCATCACGAAAATATCAGACTCCGGCATGAGGAATTATGTATACCTTCTTTTCGGCCTTCCCGGCGAGACGGAGAAAGACAGAGAATTGACACTTGCCATGGTAAGAAGGTTGAAGGGAAAAATTGATTACATGAACCTGTCGGTTTTCAACCTTCCGGAAAAATGCGAATTGACCGACAGAGCGGCAGAGTTTGGAATAATACCGGGAGAATACGACAGCGATGCTTCTGTGCTACGGTTTTATCGTCCATTCCAGAGCATTGATGGATCAGATCCCAGAAAAGAAGCCAGAGAATTTATCAAGAATGTTTTCAAGCCGGATCCGGCTGTGATCCCTGTACTTCAATCCACTCCCAGGTGGTTCCGTGCCGGGCACATGGCTCTGATGAAGAAAACCCCTCTACTTTGATCTTGTTAGCTTTCGCGCAGCAAACACCACTGCGCCGGAAACAATAATGCAGGCCAGATTGAGCGCAAACAGAGAAAGTCCCCCCTGCCATCCTGAATATTTTCCTCCCCAGAGAAGTCCAGCTGTCACCAGTGGCGGCATAAGTGCCACGGCTACCATTACCCCGATAAGTGTTGATGAGCCGCCTGTGCAGAGAGCAATAGCGCCTGCCGCCCCGGAAGCCAGAGCAAGAACAATATCTGAAGGCCCGGCCTGTATTCTTGCTGTAATCTCTGAAAGAGTCGGATCAACCGTCAAAAGCATCCCCAGTACAGCGGAGAAAACAAAGGCAATTACACTGCGAATGGTCATCTCCCGCAGTGAAAGACCGAAGAGTTTTCTGTCGAAATGCACCAGACTCAGCGACAATCCAACACTGGGTCCAAGAAGCGGTGCTATTACCATGGCTCCAATGAGTATTGTCGCGCTGTTTCTGTAAAGACCCGCCGCGGCAACCACAGCCGAAAGAAAAGTCA
>JAUVJW010000163.1 GCA_030596465.1 Candidatus Fermentibacteraceae bacterium
CAAACATGTTTATGGCTCTTTCACTGTTCTGGATCGGCAGGAAAGTATTTCCTGTGAGTTTTTTCGCAGTGGTTATTCTGGTTATCATCCCTGTTTTTTCCGGACCATTGTCCGGCATGAACCCCGGGCACAGAATGATTGCCATTCTTGCTGGAACCGCGGTTACTGTGATGATTATTCAGGTGCTCAGGTCTTTTGGAGCGGATGACGCATTAAAATTATCCTCGGGAGACAGCAATGAGTCCTGATATTTCGGTTCAGGTTCCGGTTAAAAATGGTGGTGACGCATTCAAGAGGTTTCTCAAAAGTCTGGCTGTTCAGGATATTCAGAGCCCATGGGAGCTTGTGATAATTGATGACGGAAGTGATCTCCCGGTTCAGGAAGAGTTTCTTCATCAGCTGGGAGAACTCCCCGATCTCTGTTCGGTGAAGGTTGTAAGACAATATCCCGGCGGGAACAGGCCGGCAGCCAGGAATGCGGCATTTCAGGTTTCTGAAGCTCCTGTGGCGCTGCTTATGGATGCGGATCTGGAATTTGATCGATCTCTTCTCAGAAGACACCTTGAAACAGGAGAGGAAGCCGGAGCGGATGTTGTTATGGGTAAAAGAATAAATGCGTGGAGCCGGAACTCTACACCGTGGCAGAGGTGGTTCGACAGCAGAGCAATGGGAAATTCTCCCGCAGGGCCGTTCCCGTGGAACTATTTCATTACGGGGAATCTTTCAATTAAACGCAGTCTTCTTGAGGAGGCCGGGGGTTTTGATACAGCAATAGACTGTTACGGTGGCGAGGATACCGAGATGGGCTACAGGCTGAATGAAATGGGAGTCTCCTTTCAATGGAATCCACTGCTTGCAGTTAACCATTTGGATGATGTTTCAGTGAGAGAACATTCGGAAAAGATGCTGGAATACGGCGGAACCGGGCTGAGGTATACTCTGAATAAACATCCCGGAACCCGGGGTCTTCTTGGCAGCAGATGGATCGAACCTGCTTTTTCACCGCCTCTTCATCTCTGCTTCATGAGATTATTCACCCGTATCGCTCTGTTCAAGCCGGTTTACCGATCTGTTCTTAAATACTCTGAAGCGCACAGCGTTCCATCCATATTTTTTACATATCTCGCAGTGGGCGCCTGCCTTATCGGGCTTCGGGGACAGGATTACAGAAAATGATATTTGACAGGGCTTTGAACGCGGCACCCGACAAGTTTTCAGTTATTCAGCTTTCACGGTTTACCACATGGGAAATCGGTGGTCCAACCGCCTCAGTTGTTGTGAACACACCCGAAGAACTGGCTGAGACCGTAAAATTTCTCTCGGAAAATTCACTGCCCTGGGTAATTCTTGGAAGGGGTTCCAACACGCTGGCACCCACAGAGGGCTGGCACGGTGTTGTTGTTTTTTTAAAGGGTGAACTGGCGGAGTTCTCATTTGACCGGTCATTACTTTTTGCCGGAGGTGGTACCCATCTCCCTTCCATGGCCGGAGCCGCGTGCTCAAAGGGACTGGCCGGTCTGGTTTTTGCCGTTGGTATTCCCGGAACGGTAGGCGGTGCCATCTTTATGAATGCAGGCGCGTACGGTTCTTCCATCTCGGAACTTGTTGAAGAAGTCAGGGTGCTTCATCCCTGTGGTTCAATTGAGTATCTTACAGCAGAGGACTGCGGGTTTGATTACAGGTTCAGCCGGTTTCAGAACGATCATTCGATAGTTCTCAGTGTGAGGTTGAGGCTTTCCGACAAGGCAGAGAACAGCGATATACTTCGCAAAGAAGCACGGGAGATTCTGCAGATGCGACGGCAGAAATTCCCGCTTCACGCCCCCAACGCGGGAAGCGTATTCCGTCGTCCGGATAATGGATCCCCACCGGGAAAATTGATTGAGGATTGCGGCTTGAAGGGGTACAAACTGGGTGGGGCAATGGTTTCCACCGTTCATGCCAATTTTATAGAGAACACCGGCGGCGCCACGAGTTCCGATGTGATGAAACTGATCGAGTTTATTATTCACAGGGTAAGAAAGGCCAGCGGAATTACCCTCAGAAGAGAAATCAGGAAACTTGGAGAGTTGATTTGAGCAGAATAATAGGAGATTTTACTCTGGCTGACGGACCTGTTCTGGTAACAGGCGCAGGAGGTTTTGTTGGTCAGAGACTTATGAAACTGTTTCAACTTGGCTCCGGTGATATTGCGGCGGACAGCACAACTGATTTTTCCGCTCCTCTGGGTGTAAGAAAAATCAGCTGGTGTCTTCCAGGCCAGCCGCCTGTTTCTCTTGGGCAGGTGCGGTATGTGATTCACCTTGCCGGGCTCAGCTCTGTTGCCCATTCCCGTTCCTCTGTAGAAAAGGTCATGAGTGTGAATGCGGAGGGAACCCGGAGTGTTCTCCGCTGGATGAGAGAAAGAACTCCTGACGCTCTGCTTCTTTTTATCAGTTCTGCTGAAGTATATCAACCGTCCACAGGCAGATTGGATGAAATATCTCCTCTGGGCCCCAGGAGTCCGTATGGCGAAAGTAAACTGAAAGCAGAAGAAATGTTGACTGATTCCGGTCTTCGATATGTAATTGCCCGCTCCTTCCCGCATTTTGGGCCGGGGCAGTCAGGACACTTCGTGCTGCCGTCTTTCTGTCGCAGGGTGATTCGCTCCATAAGCTCAGGAGATGAGGTAATCAGTACGGGAAACCTTTCGAGTGTAAGAGACTATCTATACATTGATGATGTGGTTATGGCTTATGCCTGTCTCCTTGCCGGTGATCAAACCGGTGGCATATACAATGTGTGTTCGGGCACAGGGCATTCCATCGGGGATCTTTTATCCTTTATTGTGAAAATTTCCGGATCAAGGCTCAGTTCAGTAACAGATCCGCGCCTTCTTCGGGAAACAGATCAGTTCTGTCAGATTGGCAGCCCGGAAAAACTGGAGACTCTTGGCTGGACTGTAAAGGTTCCCATTGAAGAAGGTCTCAAGGTACTTTACCACTGGTGGGAGGAGAGACTGTGAGCGTTATCCTTATTTTTGCCGCTCTTTTCGGAAGAATTACCGAATGGGAGCACTATCCCCATTACGGCGGGGGCAGCGGAATCATCTCCAGAGGGAACATGATTCTGGCCGCTACTTCCGGTGGACTGCTCTTTTCTCATTACTCGGAGGCTGAAAACCAGCTTGCTGTTGACTCAGGCTGGAGTTCTCCGGGGAAACTTTCTTACGACCGGGTTTCTCATGCGACTTACGACGACTCGGGCAATTTGTGGGTATCCATGAACGGTGGCGGGATTGACATGTTCACCCCTGAAGGGCAGAAAACCCACCTTAACCAGATCGACGGTCTCCCGCTGAATCTTGGCATAAACCAGACCCTACCGGATTCCGTTCTATACGCCGCAACCACTCAGGGTTTGTGTATACGGGAATTCGGTTTTTTTGAAACATTTAATACTTTTTCTACCGGCGGTGGTCTTCCATCAGACAATATTTCATGCCTTTCGTCTTCAGATTCAGGGCTTTATGTGGGTACTACCGCGGGTCTTGTGTTTCTTCCTCAGTCAGCGGATCCCAGTCAGGAAAGTTCATGGATTCTTCAGGATATAGATCCAGCTTCCATTATCGCCATGGAGTGGCAGAACGATACTTTGTGGGTAGCCACAACCGTTGGATTATTTCTTAAACCGCCTGCTCAACCCTGGGAGCAGGAGATTCTATTTCCAGGCGCAAACATTTCTTCTCTGGCCTGGGGTTTCGGCGGATTGGCCGTGGGCTGTATAGATCAGAGCTTTGTTCTTTATCAGGGGGAATGGCATGGCTACCATTCCAATCTGCACGGAAACGCTCTTACCGGTCTTGTGTGGCACAACGACAGGCTGTGTGGTGTTCTTGCGAATACTTACGCGGACAACAGGCTTTCCGGGGCCGGTCTGACCCTGCTTCTGGAAAATGGAGACTGGCGGAGAACATTTCCGGAATCAGGTCCGGTATCAAACGACCTGAGAGATTGTACCATTCTTTCTGACGGCAGTGTCTGGGTTTCCAGTAACCGTGCGGGTACTTCAGTGCTGGCTGATGGGCAATGGCAATCCGTTACTCTATTTATGACATACGCCACTCAGAGTTTTGCCATCTGTCCGTCCGGAAGCGGGGTATTTGTTTCTTCTATCGGTTATGGCCTGGACTGGCTTTTGTGGCAGAACGAAACTATTGAAACCACAATTCATTTTGACAGCAACGATGGTCTTATGAACGATAGAGTTTTCTGTGCGGAAGAGGGAAATGCAAATACCGTCTGGTTCGGTCACAGAACACTGCTTGAGACGGAAGTCAGTGGAGTCAGTCGATTGAACTGGACTCCCGGTGATACGACATCTGTATCATTCATAAGCATTACGGGAGCCGATGGGCTGCCCAGTAAAGAAGTCAACGCGGTACTGCCGATGGGTGGAAGGTATGCCTGGGCGGGAACCGATGGCGGTCTTGCCTATGTTGACGGCTATCTTCAAACGGTAAGAGAGTCATATACCTCACTGGACGGACTACCGTCTTCTCTGGTAACTTCTCTGGCCATGGATAGAGCCGGTGTGTTGTATGTCGGGACAGCGTCGGGGCTTGCATATCTTGACAGGGACGTTATTACTGAAGTTGATGAAATCAGTACAGGGATAACAGCACTGGAATGCGATGATCTGGGGAGTGTGTGGGTATCAACCGACGACGGTCTGAAAAGATTTTTCAGAGCCACCGGAGTTGTTGAGGAATACACCTCATTTAACAGTCCGCTGGTAGAGGGTATTATCTATGCTATGACTGTGGACAGTGATGATGGCTATCTCTGGATGGCTACGGATCATGGATTCTGGCGGGGACAGCTTGAATCGGCTCTTTACGGAGATGGTTCAGCGGCTGTTGTTTATCCTGATCCATTCATTCCCGGTCGTGGTGACATACTGGGGATCGCGGGAATTCCGAACACACCGGTGGAGATCCGGATCTTTGATCTTACAGGCTCTCTTGTTTATGAGTACTCCGGTCTCGACAGGGATGATATTGCCTGGGATGGGCTG
>JAUVJW010000103.1 GCA_030596465.1 Candidatus Fermentibacteraceae bacterium
CCGCTTCAACACCCAGTATACAATTACCAAAATGATCCACATGAATAACAACAACTGACATGGAATCAACCTGGAAAACAGGCTTCAGATCGGGCAGCAATACCGGACTTTCCAGTTGTTCAAGAAAAGATGTCCAGCCGGGATCAACAGCCAGTCTGGCCGCGCACACAGCGAAAACATCTCTGCCGTGAAATGTCGGGGCTGAATCAGATTCCGGAGGAGGTAACTTCCATATCTTAACAGGGTCGGATAACATGGTTATCAATCCGTTATCAGGCGCAACAATAAACCTTCCCCTCCAGAAAACAGCCAGTCCCGGACGGCTGCTCCCAACACCGGGATCCACAACCGCGAGAGTTACTGAACCTTTCGGCAGATGAGGAAGAGATGACCTGAGATGATAAGCGCCCTGAAGAATATTACCCGGTTCAACCATGTGTGTCAGATCTATTACAGGAGTATCATATCCTGCGAATGAAAGGATTGCAGCCTTCATCTGTGCTACGTAAGTATCGGAATATCCAAAATCCGACAAAATGAATAAAGGTGTTTTCAGAATTCTCCCCCAGTCAGCGGTGTTTAACCACCACAAGTGTTCTGTCATCGGCCTGGGCAGAACCCTGACCGTGAGAGTTCATTGCCTTTAAGATGCGTGTAACTATCTGCTCAGCATTAAGATCCCGGTACTCCTGAACAGTGCTGGTCAGCCCGGAAACATCAAACTCAACATCTTTGCTATCCATAGTTTCTGTAATTCCATCAGTATAAAGAACAAGCACATCGCCCGGATGTATCTGCACAGTTCCCTGGCTGTAATCTGCGTTCTTGATCACACCCATAAGTAAACCACCCTCTTCAAGAAATTTCGCTTCACCGGTTCTTGAAACAAGAAGAGGCGGATTATGCCCGGCGTTGCAGTAAGTAAGAACGCCATCCCGCGTGTTAAGAACACCGTAGAAGAGACCAACAAGACCAGTCACCTCTCCCTCAACTGTAAGTTCAGAGTTTACCCTTTTCATGATCTGACCAATATCAAACAAACTTCTTACACTGGCTCCCAGAGTACCCTTCATGCCGGCCATGGTCAACGCCGCTGGAATTCCTTTGCCTGCCACATCGGCAACAGCCATACCAAGGTTCCCATCTGGAAGATTGAAAAAATCATAGTAATCTCCACCAACCTCTTTTGCCGGGTTGTAGTAAACTGCAATGGTATAATTCTCGTATCTGGGTGCCTCAGCAGGTAAAAGCCCCATCTGAATTCTTCTGGCTGTGCTTAATTCCTCTGCAAGGGAGTCTCCACTTGTAAGCCTTCCAAGATACAGATCAGGAAGTTTTTCCCTGAGTTCCCGTGAGGTTGTTATAGACGGATGACTTGTGACCAGACGGGCAACAGCATTTCTCACATTTTCGGATCTGTCACTAAGAAGAACTGTAATCTTTTCAACAAGTCCGGGAATACTCCCAAGATTTGTCAGCTTTTCAATTGCCCCGATTGTTTGAAGTCTGACAGATGCATCATAATCACCGAGGGCCTTCAGATAGAACTCAGCCCTGTCTTTCGCTTTCAGGAATGGAGAATTACTCACGCCGCGGAGAACGGCTGTTCTTACAGTTGAGTCACTGTCCACGGCTAAAGTATAAATCTGTTCAGTAACCTCACCTGGCCTGGAAAATTCCGCAAGAGCTTCACCGGCAGCGGCTCTTACCGATCTTTCATCGTCAATAGCAAGCTTATTCAGTAGGGTAATTGCCCGCGATGTCATCATCCCCAGTCGTCGAATGCCCAAAGCAACTGTCTTTCTGACCGATGGATCAGTATCGGTGGATAATTGTATCAGTAATTCATCCGCGCAATCGGACATGGATTGCCTGTTCCAGAGAATGAACCATGACAACCTTGACCGCTCCTCCACTGAACCCTTTTCCAGTAGCCATTTGATAACGTCAACCGCGATTCCGGCAACATCGCTCCTGCCACCGGCAAGAAGCTGTGACAGAGCCTCTCTGGCACCATACCTTTCGGAAGCAAGAACAATGCGGATAAGTTCAATCTGTTCAGAGTCATCGAGTATTCTGATATAGGGAAGTACCATGGCAGCCATTTCACTGCTCTGGGGCATATTCTCTGAAATAAGCTTCCAGAGAGTAGTTTTCTCCGTTGAAGTAAGATCCTTGTAGTTCATCAGCATGCACTGAGCAACGGTTCTGATATCGTTCTCCGGGATATCAGAAAACAATGTATCCCTGATAGTACTGCCAAAGAATCTGATCCGGGCACCTATGCTGGAAGCAACAAGACCGCGACCTCCATCGGGAAGACGCTGCATAAGAAGCCAGACCAGATCACATGATTCCTCCTCGAATTCGCCCGGTTGTCTGTTCATCAGGCCGAATACAAGGTTCATAAGCTGGCTGTTATCGCCCTCGTCCAGAGCCGAATTCACAATCTCCATTTCTCTGTCGGTAAGCTCCGGAAACTTTCTACCAAGGTAAAAAAGTACAACTCTGGAAACCGCGGGAGCAGTATCCTCAATAAGTTTTTGTACAAAGTCTCCCGGGTCTCCCGAAACACCCCACATATCAATACTGAGGAGAAGGCTGGCCCGTACCAGATCATCGGGGTCACGGAATGTTGTCTCGATAAGATCCCTGAAGTAGTGGTCCTTTCTTAACCATGGAACTCCCTGAGCCCTGGCAAGTGCTCTTCTGGTTTCAACAGAACCGGACTCAAGAATGTGGCGGCACAAACCTTCGGCAGCTCTGTCAAAAGCTTCCCGGTCAGCAAGCAGCATGGCGAAAAAGTCATTCAACCCTTCGATCTGCGATTCCCTGGAAGCGGTAAACAGCAGTCTGGATTTTTCCGAAGAAGAAAGATGCCTGTACATGTGCGCAATGTTGTATCCTGCTCTTCGCTGTTCTGTGTTTTCGCCATTCAGAAGTGTTTCCATAACAACTCTTACAAGTGGGCTTCCCGCCCCGGACAATTCGGCCATACCCTTGTCTACCGCGTCGAGAATAATGGTATCTCCACTGCAGAGGTGCATTTCACCGTTTATCTTCAACCTTCTGAAGGGAGGAATACCCTTGTGAGCCCTGGTATTATCGTACATTTCATCAAGTGTGAGTGAAGATGGAAAACTTTCCCTTAAAAGAAAGTGCAATCTGGACCATATCTCCTGCAGGGAACTTTTAAAAACCACCTCTGAAACAATAGGTTCAAAAAGCGAAAGCAGTACCAGTTCAGCCTTTGCCAGAAGATCAAGATTCCTGAAGGTCTCCAATGCCCTCCGGCCCTGCTCTACCCTCCACTGTCTGTTGGTCTCAGGTGAGGGCAGTTCAACATGGGCATCTCCGAACAATGAAAACAGACCGGAAATTCTGAGGTCTGATGAAGTTAGGACAACCCTCCTCCTGGAATCAGTTGACTTGAGAATAATGGTGAATACAGACAGGAAAAGATGAAGAGGGTGAATTACTGTCATCCGTCGTATTGAATCTATGTCAAAAAGGAGAGCACAGTCTTCGGGACCCCTCAATTTCGTTTCAACAAGTCTGGAATTAATATCCTTGTCTATGAGTTCAATGGGAACAAGCCCCTCATCGGCGGCTTCCATTAAAAGCAGACGGGCAAGTGTGGTTTTGCCTGCTCCCGGAGGACCGGAAAGACACACAAAACCTCTGTTCTTGAGTATTCCAGAAGCGGCTATAAGACTATCCCTGTCGATGGATTCACCTGCCACGCCATTCCAGGAACGGATCAGATCATCCCCGGATGGATACAAGGTCATGCCCCTGTTTATGCCGAAAACCCAGTCCTGAACCGAATTATGAATAATTGAAACAAGGTGTCCCTGATCTTTGAATGTCCAGCACCGTTTCCACTCTTCCAGCTTTGCGAAGATTGGTTCTGAAAATGATGGTTCCCCGCTAACAAGGGCACCCACAGGTATTCCCGCTCTGAAAAGAGAGAAAAACATTGAACGAGCCAGCGCGGAGGGACTGGTACCAATCAGCAGCAGAGCCGCATCAGGCTTCGTAACCTCTGACGCGCCGACAAGATTCAGCCCGTCAGCCCAATCGGGCACACGCAACTTCCCCGCTTCAGAAAACACAACAGAATTTTCACCAGCAGGAAGAATATGCCTATCCGTCCAGATAAGTAATCCAAAACTGTGGGCCATCAATACTCCGTCAGCTAAGCGGCCAGATCAGAGTGGCTCTGGTTTTTCCTTCCGGATTCAACCCGTAATCCAGCCATCGAGCAAGATTTCGTGCAATAAGAACACCTCTGCCGCGACTGTTGATCAGCGCCTCGCCCTCACCGGGCTCGTGGCCCAGGTCAGCATCAGGCTGCCAGCTTCCGCAATCGTCAATGATAAACTGTAATCGCCCTGAGTAAACATCAACATAGATTGTTACAAGCTTCCTGGGATCTCCGCCGTTACCATGCTCCATCGCGTTTTTAACTACTTCCATAACGGCAATGGACAAACCGGTAACATCTTCCTCGTTTACGCCTGCGGTAAGACCAATCTTCTCCACAAAGATCTGTACAGCCTCCACAATGGTGTCATCACTGGGAATCTTGAGAACTATTCCTTTAAGCAAAACTATTCCTTAAGACTTTCGATGGCTTCACTTTCGTCATTGAAGGTCTCAAATATGGTTACAAGCTTTGTAATGATAAAAAGCTCGTGAATCTTCTTGGTCGCATTCAGAATGGCCATTCGTCCGCCTTCTCTTGCCAGCGAAGTATGTCCGCTGACGAGAACTCCAAGACCGGAACTATCCATCCAGGCCACATGCCCCAGATCAAGAAGAACATTCCCGGTTGCCTTGCTGACAGCAGACTGAAAAACAGATTTAAGATCCATCAGATCAGGTCCGCTAATAACCTTTCCGCTTAATCGAATAACCATTACACCATCTTTGATCTCTTCTTTAATTTTCACTGTCAGCCTCCTGTAAAAGATTCGTTACCACCCACACACTCATCAAGAATAGATAATCAGCAAACCAATGTCACGAGCATAATACAAAATCTACCCAGTTAAGTAGTCCTTTTCCCTCAAGGTATCCCTGAATAACATCTGTTGCCCCGGGTTTTCTTGAGGCGACTATCAAGGGCAGTCCACCGATACTCTCCCATTGTGTAATGCTTATAACAGGTCGGCCTCTGAGCTTTCTTCCCTTCAAAACAGAACCCGGTGAAATAAACGCCTCTATATGAAACCCCTGCCTCTGAATATATTTACCCAGCCTGCGAGCTGTCTGACCGGTACCCGCCACGAAAACCCTCTTATCGACAAGACATGGCACATACCCCAGGTATAGCGCTTTTGTCTTATAAAATGATGTAAGAGAGTACATTGAGCCGGTTCTGCTGAACCTGTCCGCTCGCTCCCTCCATGCAAGAAGTGTTTCAGGTACTCTTATAAACTTGAAGCCAAGACTCCAGAGTCTCAACCAGAGTTCATAATCCTCAGGCAGACCCAGATCCCTGTAGCCACCGGCGTCAGTTACAGCTGCCCTGCTGTAAAATGCGGTTGGATGTGGAATGGGACTCTCGATGAACAGGTTGTGTTCTATTTCTTCCGAAGATTCAAGGCTGTTTATCCACTTCTCATACAACCGGAAACCGGAACTGACTTCCAAATGGGGAAAACTTCTTACCCTGCAGGAAACAATGGTCTTTTCACCGCAATTCTCCGCCATGGCCAGTTGCCGGGCAAATCTTTCGGGGTGGCAGATATCATCACTGTCAAATCTTGCTATCCATTTACCCTGAGCGGCAGAAAGGCCTTCGTTAAGAGAGGAAACCAGCCCCCTGCCCCCCTCAAAAAGTTTGAATCGAAGATCACGCTTACAGAAATCAAGAGCGATCTTCCGTGAGTTATCAGAAGATCCATCATCAACCATAACCACCTCGAAGTCAGCCATTGTCTGGGAAACAAGAGACTCCAGTGCGGCAGATATGAATCGATCTGTGTTTTTAAAGGGGATCAGAGCAGAAATCGTTGGAGAAGACAACTATCTCATACTCTCATAAGCAGAACGAAGCTCTTCAGGAGTGCTCACAGGTCGATAGCAGGCACCTCCTGCACAAAGCTGTGCGTACGGCCACCCCGAGCCTGGAAGATAAGCCTCGGCCATAGTTATGGAATCCCCGGGTACAGTGGGATCAAGTACATCAAAAGCATCTGCCCCGGCAATTGCGGTAGCTTCAAGAATAAGAGCGGATACAACCTCGTCACCCGCTGGTCCCACCACATAGATGTGCATCTCTGTATTCTCCTCTACTACAACAACATCACCGCCAGAGGCTCCTTCCATTGCTGACTCGAACCATTCTGAACTACGGGCACCTGTTGCCCGTGCGGTTTCCTCCCCGGCTCTGTTAAAAATTAAAGTCATTGGAAGAACATCCGCCAGCTTGTAGCGATCCGCCAGAAGCCGGGCTTCATGAGACGAAAGCCACACCACAGTAATTCCCACGGGGTTGTTCTCGCGAAATATCTCCACTGTTGAAAGCTCCGGATCACCCAGATCCACTGCGATAAACACGGCATTTTCCCCTAATTCCAAAGCAAGTTCTTCAAGGAGAGGCAACTCACGCACGCACGGTCCACACCATGTGGCCCAGAAGTTGATCAATACAGGCTTCCCCGTAGAGGCAGTAAGAATACTGTCTAGTGATCCAATCCCTGTCACAAGAGTACCATTTACAGAAGAGCCCGAAGGCACATGATACGTGAATGAAACAACAAAAACCGGAATCATCAGAATCAGAACCAGAGGTATCCAGAGATATTTCTTCAAAACTAACCCTTTACCGTATGGGAGATCGCATCCACGGGACACACTTTTTCGCATCGCCCGCACCTGATGCATTCGGCACTGGACGGGGTTTTATAG
>JAUVJW010000140.1 GCA_030596465.1 Candidatus Fermentibacteraceae bacterium
GCTGTCTTCTTGCTCCGGCCTGGGCTTCCCGTTTCACAGCTTTCTGGTAGGTGTCGATGAACTGATCAACATCCCTGTCAAGCTTTGGACGCTCAACCTGGGACATGGAGAGAACTTGAATACCATCAATGGTTCTTACAGCATCAAATACCTCTTCTATTCCAGCGGCTGATTCTGCCTGAGCCAGCAGGATAACATCAAAATCGCTCCGAACAGCATCGCATGACTGGATGCCCGGCATAGAGTGGAGTTTGTCGAATATCTCCATGCTGTTCTCTGAATCGGTGATTTTTACTGTGAGGTATGCGCTTGTGGATTCGCGCATGCCATCGTCAACCTGTTCGAAGGCGGAGTCTGTTGCGGTTTTCCCGGGGGTTAATTCTTCGAGAGCGCTGACCAGTTCCGTAATCTCAAAAGGTTTGTTCAGGAAGCCCGTGTTGTGTTCGGCAAGGGCAGTCATCATCAGCCTTTCGTCACCGAAGCCGGTGATAACAAGTACCGGGAGATCAGGATACTGATTTTTTATTACCTTGAGAATTTTAAGACCATCGATGTCAGGCATGAAGATGTCTGTTATCAGGTAATCGTATGCGAGACCTTTGTTTCTGGACTGGTTGAGTTCGTGTATTGCTGATATTCCGTCGGGACATGTTACTACGGAGTAGTCTTCCTGGGTGAGACCGAAGGTAAGATTCCTGCGGATTTCGGCCTCGTCATCTATTATGAGTACTCGACCCTTCAATGGTTTCCTCCTCTGTTGTTAATAAAAGACGCTGATGAGTGAACGCTAAGACGCGCTCTCTCCGAAGTCAAGAACTTGTTTACCGTCAACGTACTTCCGCTCTGCACAGCTCGAGACCGTCCTCAAGATCTGTCCACCGCCCGGATGAAAGGTACAGATTCATTGCCCTGGCGGCTCTTCTGCCGTGACCCATGGCAAGGATAACCGTTGCCGCGCCAAGAACGATGTCTCCACCGGCAAAAACTCCGGGAACGGAGGTTTGACCGGTAACCTCGTTTACAATAACACCGCCCCAGTTTGTTACATCAAGCTCCGGATAAGAGTTGGGAACAAGAGGATTCGGACTGTTGCCGATAGCTACGATAAGAATGTCAGTTTCCATAATGTATTCTGAGGCCTCGATGGGGATAGGCCTTCTTCTGCCGGAAGCATCCGGTTTTCCCAGCTCCATTTTAATAAGTTCAGCACCGGTGATCCAACCTGTATCATTGCCCAATAGCCGCACCGGATTGTTCAGAAGATGGAATTCAACACCTTCTTCTCTCGCATGATGAATTTCCTCAAGCCTTGCCGGCATCTGTTCTTCTGCTCTTCTGTAGACGATCAGAGACCTTTCCGCCCCCATTCTGAGTGCAGTTCGGGCGCAGTCCATTGCTACATTTCCACCACCTACTGTTATTACCGTTCTGCCTTTAACAATAGGTGTATCCGACTGGGGGAAGGTGTAAGCCTTCATGAGATTTGCCCTGGTGAGATACTCATTCGCGGAGAGTACACCAAGCAGGTTTTCTCCCTCTACACGCATAAATCTTGGCAGACCCGCGCCAGTTCCAATGAAAACCGCATCGTTCTCTTCCACTATTTTTGCCACAGGAGCAGTTTTTCCAACAATGAAGTTGTAACGAAATTTAACTCCCAGCTTCTCAAGGTAGTCAACTTCTGCTTGAACGATAGCTTTTGGAAGCCTGAACTCGGGGATTCCGTAGACCAGAACTCCACCGGCTTTGTGAAACGCTTCGTAGACCGTTACATCATGACCGTACTTGATCAGATCTCCGGCTACAGTCAAGCCTGCGGGACCGCCGCCGATGATTGCAACCTTCTTGCCTGTTTTTGAAACTTCGGGAGGTATGGCATATACACCCTGCTTCCGTTCCCAGTCCGCCAGGAACATTTCAAGTTTACCGATCATTACTGCTTTTGTGGGGTCTTTCTTTGCCTTTCCAATAACGCAGACCGCCTGGCACTGTTCTTCCTGGGGACAAACTCTTCCGCATACTGCCGGAAGAAGATTTCTTTGTTTAAGAACATGCACACCCTGCGCGAAGTCACCCTGTTCAATTGCGCGGATAAAGCCGGGAATATCAATACCCACAGGGCAGCCTTCAATACAGAAAGGTGTTTTACATTGAAGGCATCTCTGTGCTTCCACCATTGCCATTTCGGGGGTGTAGCCAAGTGGGACTTCTTTTACATTGTGTATTCTTTCCTTCGGATCCTGCTCAGGCATAGAGGTTGGGGGTATTTTCAGTCTTTCCGCCGGTTTCATTCAGTTCCCCCCTTCAGTGACGCTTCCAGTCTGCAGCCGGTTTTGTCTGAGTAGTGTTCAAGAGATATTTTCTCGTAACTTTTGTAAGTATTCAGACGGGCTATCATTTCGTCAAAATCAACCAGGTGACCGTCAAACTCAGGGCCGTCCACACAGGCGAATTTTGTTTTTCCGCCAACCGTTACTCTGCATCCACCACACATACCTGTTCCGTCCACCATTATTGGATTCAAACTTACTATTGTGGGAATATCAAGTTTCCTGGTAAGAATACAGACGAATTTCATCATTATCGGGGGCCCCATGCAAATGCACTGATTGAATTTTTCGCCCTGCTCGACAAGCTCGCTGATTGCATCAGTTACAAGCCCTTTTTTTCCTTTAGAGCCATCATCCGTGGTGATAATTACTTTATCACTTACCGCTCGCATTTTTTCCTCAAGTATCAGCAGATTTTCCGATCTTGCTCCGAGAATACTTGTTACCTTGTTACCGGCTTCCTTCATGGCTTTGGCAACCGGATAAAGAGGGGCGATACCAATGCCTCCACCTACGCAAACAACATGTCCCACTTTCTCTATGTGAGTCGGTTCTCCAAGTGGTCCCGCAATGTCAGGAATTGAGTCTCCCACTTCCATCTGAGCAAGTTTCAATGTCGTTTTCCCAACTGATTGTATTATGAGGGTGATACTACCCTCATCGCGATCCACATCCGCCAGAGTAATCGGTATTCTCTCTCCTTCATCGCAGATTCGTATCAGGACGAATTGTCCAGGTTCCCTGTAAGCTGCCACATCAGGTGCATGTAGCCTGTAGAGAGTGATATCGGGGCCAAGAGTTTCTTTGTACAGGATTCTGTGCATGGATCGCCCTCCGTTTGAAAGATTGTGGACAGTATCCGAAATAAAGACTGTTACCCGGTCAACAACAGGCAGAACCTTGAAAAGTGCTGAAACCATAACAAATGCAATATCTGCTGGGAAAATAGTATGGGTCAGCATATTCTTCAGCGCTGGCCCGGTCAAGTAGCAGAAATCGAGCTGATTCTACAGCATTTCATTTTCAGCAAGGTATTTCCGCAGTGTCTTGGGATCACACTTCAATGCTTTTGCCGCTTTTGTTCTGCTGCCTCCGAAGGATTCAACAGTTCTCGCTATATGTATCCTGATTGCTTCGTGAAGGGTAGAAGTTTCAGCACCAGCACCTCCAACTGTGTTGAATGAAATGTGACTTTTTTGTATGATGTTTCCGCTGGAAGCTATTGAAGCTCTCTTCAGAGTGTTGGAAAGCTCACGAATGTTGCCGGACCATCGATGTGAAGAGAGCAGGTTGAGGGCTGCTCTGCTGATACTTTTTGCTGTAAAGTGTGAGACCAGCTGAGGAATGTCCTCCAGTTTATCCCGTAGAGGAGGCAGATTTATTCGGACGACAGATATCCGGTAGTAAAGATCAGTCCTGAAAGATCCCTGAGCTATCTGCATTTCCACATCTGCATTGGTGGCGGCCACAAGCCTTAAGTCAGTGCTTCTTTCCCTCGTCTCTCCCAGCCTTCTGAAGATTCCAGTGTCCAGAACCCGTAAAAGTTTTGCCTGCATGTGCAGAGGCAGGTTTCCAATTTCGTCCAGAAATAGCGTTCCTCCATCAGCTTCCTCAAGAAGTCCTCTTCGAGGATAGTTTACTCCGGTATAGGCTCCCCGGGCGGCACCGAAAAATTCTGATTCCATCAGAGCTTCGGGAATTGCTCCGCAGTCTACCGGCACGAAGTTGCCATGCCTTCTTTTGCTTCCAATGTGGATTGCTCTGGCACAGAGTTCCTTGCCTGTTCCAGTTTCTCCTGATATGAGAACTGGAACATTCTCCTGAGCTACCCTTTCAAGTTCAAATCTGATCTTTCTCATTACACTGGAATCACCGATTATCATTTCAGACAGTTTGTCTTTTTTGTCGGGAAGTTGTTTATTTGCTGGTCCAGCCGCCAGCACTGCTGCTACAGGTTCCAGAAATGGAGCCACCTCCGCAGCAGGAATGCCACTGCAATACAAAGGATTGCCTCCGGGAACAGAAATCATTCCCTGATTTTCTGTGATGGATATTTCTTTCAGGCTTAATGACTCTGTAAGATCAGAGAGAGATGATTCACCTTCGAGGTAACTCTGTATCCAGCCGGAAACGGTTCCCAGTGTTCTGTTAATCATTTGCTCGGTAAATTGATTTGAAGAAGCAGTTTCCCACTCTGCGCCGAACAGGCCGTTGTAGTTTTCCCGTTCTCTTTCACTCAGTTGATCAAGTATGTCTTTTCTCCAGCGAATAATGCGTTTTACTGCCTGAGGATTATCAGGCAGACCGCAGTTCTCAGCAAGTCTGCAGGCAAGCACAGGAGAAGGCAGCGCAAGGAGTTGCTGGAAACCTTCTTCTTTATCCACTCCCGATATTATCCGCAGAGCAGCCAATTCTTCAGGTAATTCGCCTGCAAGAGTGCCGATATCGTTTTCCGTAAGATTTCTTATTTCCTGATCCAGCAGCAGCTCTATCTCTGTGAGACAAACGAGATGCCTGTCTCCAAGTACATGACCTCTGGATCGTGCCTGCTTGATAAGGTCTATACCTCTTGAGCGGTCTCCAGCCTGTATGTAAAGCTGTCCAGCGTAAAGCGTGCTTATACCGAGGTAGAGTACCATCTCATGTCTGCCAGCCAGTTCGGCTGCCCTGAGCGCATAGGGAAGAGCCTTTTCTCCGCTTCCCAGCAGTACCCCCCTGTAAGCCTCCAGCATGTTCAGCATCTGTCTCTGCAGTATTCCCCCTGATGCTGAAGAGTTTCTCAGTTTATACATTGTTTCTTCAGCTGCGGAAATGTTGCCCGTCTTCAATTCCAGAACGAACAGATCTACATGAGGGGGTCTCGTAAACGAAAGGGCACTTTCATCATGAAATTGCACAGCGGTTCTGTAGTCTTCCAATGCTCCTTTCCAGTTACCGGTAACCTGCAGCGTCCGTCCCCGCTCCTGGAGGCTCTTGACCAGATGAGGAACGCTTGCCAGCCTGCGAGCCAGAGCAACGGCTGACTCCGCATGTTTTAAAGCATCCTCATGGGCACCCAGGCGCATTTCAAGACTCCTGAGAGCGCAGTAGATATCAACTTTGTCAGTACTCTCGGCTTTCTTCAGTCCTTTTTTCAAAGGCTGAAGAGCGGAAGCGGGGGTTCCTGAAAGGTCGTGCAGTCTGGCCAGGAGGGGAAGTGACTGTGGATCAGAAGAGTTCCTGATTACATCAAGAGCTTTATGAATGTCCCCAAGGCCCATATAC
>JAUVJW010000223.1 GCA_030596465.1 Candidatus Fermentibacteraceae bacterium
AATTTCATCCATAGAAATTTTATCAGATGGTTTTTTTGTGAGTAGCACCAGACCTGCACACAGCAGCCGTTCTCTGTTGTCTGTTTTTTTCTGCATTGTTCGTTCTCCCTACTTCTTACTTACGGGTAAGTAAAACATACAGAGGAAAATAAAATCGTCAATAGCTGTCGGTTTATTGATTTTCAGAGATAAGCATATTTTTCGGAACTACTATGTCCCTTTCGTGTTTACCTGAATGTTGTTAGATTTGTAGTCCGATTGTCGGTGTATTTCCCAAAACTAAAAAATCGTGTTTTTTAAGAAAGGTTAAGTATGACACTGTTTTTGCAGGTAGCTATGGTTCTGATGTCTGTTCAGGCAACAGATATATCTTTCGTGATTGATCCCACTGAGGTGGGCTTTACAGAATTTCGTGGAGAAGATGTTGTTTACATTCCCGGAGGAGCTTCCCCGTTCGCAGACGGAGAGCCGGCACTTCCAGGAATGGGTTACTCAATGGTCATTCCCCAGGGCACATATCTTGAAAATGTTGAGGTGGAGGTACTGTCAAAAGTAGATATTCCTGGAACTTACAATATTGCCCCTGTTCTTTCGGTTCCCCTGAATCAGTCAATTCCAACGGTTATTCCTCATTCCAGCAGTTATTCAAGAGGAATGTTTCCAACTGCTGCAATTCAGGATATCAACACCGGTAACAAGACCGGATTCAGAGTAGCATCATTCGTTTATGTGCCTTTTACATGGAACCCCTCTACCGGAACTCTTTCTCTTGTTACAGGTGCCAGACTTACACCGGTAACTGCACCGGCCACAGATGCGTCTCACCTCAGGCTTTCTGATAATCAGGTAAGTACAGCTATCTCGGCTCTCGAATCTATTGTTCAGAACCCCGAAATGCTTGAAGCTTATGCCCCCGAGATTATCGGTGGCGTTGACGGAGCCCCATGGGTGGTAATAGCAGATGAAGAATTTCAATCCACTCTTCAGCCTTTGATTGACCTTAGGGCTTCTACCCACGGATCCGATTTCAAAACTACACAGTGGATCTATGCCAACTACACCGGTCGTGATACCCAGGAACAGATCAGAAATTACCTTATTGATGCCTATGAGAACCAGGGACTTGTTTATGCTCTTATCGTCGGTGATTTTGGAGAAACCACAAGAGTTTCCAGTCTCATAGTTGGGGGACAGGGTCCAATGAATTCTGTTGCCGATCTTTACTACTCAGATCTTGACGGTTCCTGGGATGAAGATAATGACAACAAGTTTGGAGAACTCTCTGATAATGTAGATTATTACTCGGACATCTACACAGGAAGATACAGCACTGATGTTTCCTCTCGTCTTGAGGTAATGGTTGCCAGAACTGTAGCTTACGAAACAACAGCTCCCTCGGGTGACTGGCATACTACAGCATTGCTGGGTGGAGCCTTTTTATGGCCACCGTATTCTGGAGCCACGGTTTGTGATTCCATTTCAGCAAGAATTCCCTCTTCCTGGATTCAGCATAAACTCTATGAGTCAACGGGCTCACATCCCACTAACATCATTGACCTCTACAACGACGGAGTTTCCTATACCAGCACCAACGGACATGGTTATCAATCCGGAATCTACTGGTATTACAATCCCCCAACAGACATGATTTCCTCAGGTAACTACACAGATCTTACAAATAATGACATTCCGCCGGTTTTTCACTCTATTGCCTGTCTCGCCGGTAGTATTGAGAACATCGCTTCAATAGCTGAAAGACTCATGTTCCGCGCCGCGGGTGGCGGTGTGGCTGTAATGTTTAACTCGAATAACGGATGGGGGGCTCCCCCAAGCTTCGGTGCCAGCGAGTGGCTTGAACTGTACTTCGCCCAGGTTCTTTTTGTGGACGAGCAGTACGAAATAGGAGTTACTCATTCCGTTTCCAAGGATGAGTTCAAGGCAAATGTAGGAATCTCAATGCAGGCCTGGGTTCTTCAGGAGAACAATCTTCTTGGTGATCCCGCGCTCCAATTTATTGCCGGTCAGATGGGAATCGAAGAGGGAGAAGGTAATCCCTCACTGACTTCTCCTGTGATTTCCACCCCCAGCCCTAATCCAGTTAGCGGCACATGCGCAGTGAATTACACAATGCCAGTTACAGGTACTGCTACAGTGTCAGTTTATGATTTGTCAGGAAGACTCGCGGCAACAGTTCATCAGGGTATTCTTGTCTCGGGACAGGGAAGCCTCAACTTCGATGCTTCTACTCTTCCATCCGGTTGTTACAGCGTTGTTATCAATTCAGAGACTGGATCTGCTTCAACACAGATGCTTGTTCTGCGCTAAAGAGTCATAAAGAACCAAAATGAAAAGGCCGCCCGGGAAACCAGGCGGCCTTTTTAGAATCCGTTTGTACTCGTCTTTTCGGGGGGATCTATTTCTGTTCGTTCCACTTCCGGTCTGATCATCTCTTCAATGTAAAATCCGGAGGGGAGACCGAATCCCCTGGAGGAAAGAGCGGTGTACCTCTTCTCTTTCCTTGAGGGATTGCAGAGTATATAGAACGAAACACCCTCCCGCTCCGCAGCAAGAATAGC
>JAUVJW010000090.1 GCA_030596465.1 Candidatus Fermentibacteraceae bacterium
CTAGGAGCGTGACCGAGAATGAAGCATCGGCATAAAGGTTTCACAGTCGGCTATAATCCTCGTAGATTATTGTCAAATAGCGGTGCTATTCTCCTCAAATCTCCAAGAATTCTAACTCGACCGTGAAGCCTTTCTACTCAACGCCCATTGTCGGGCAGTCCTAGTGAGGCTTTCCGTTTATCCAGGAAATACTCCAGTAAGATCCAGAGTGTACACGATAACGAATATCCTCCGAGAAGTCCTTGAGATCCTCAAGAAGCTGCTCCTTTCCCGGGATATTCTTTACCAGAGTGAAATTTCTCCCGCAGATTCTTCTTTGCGCGAGTGTGTTGCCGTATTCATCTCTGATATGTGATTCCGCATCGCTGTCTTCAAGCTGACAGATGAAGACAACAGGTGCGCCAGGCGCAAGTTTTCTGTGAAGAATTGTGAGAAATTCTCTTATGCGTTCCCTGGGTATATGACACCAGAAAAGCACTGCGAAAGCACCTGTGAAGCCTTCAGAAACATTCTGTAAACTGTAAGCATCAGCAACGGCGAAGGAGACATTTGATAAATGGGACAGCCTTTTCTTTGCCTCTGCAATCATTGAAGGATTAGTGTCGGTGGCCACTATTGATTTTGCGGTTTCAGCAACGATTTTAGTCCAGAATCCGGTACCACAGGCAATTTCAAGAACATCAAGCCCTTTGAGCGTGCTCTGAAGAAGTTCTACCTCTGCCTTGACGCATTCATCAGATTCAGTGTCATTTCCGTAATATTTATGATGATATTCAGTTGCCTGGAGTTTGTAGTATTCGGCAACGGCCTCTTCCCTGCCCCCGGATAAAAACATCAGTTGCTTTTCAGAACTAACAGAGCAGCAACAAGATCCTCAGGAGCAAAAACGGGAAGAGTGGACTGTTTAAAATCAACAGTATTTCTCGTTACTATGCTTTCAATACCAGCTTGACAGGCAGCTTCGTGAAGAACTGCATTCTCAAAATCTCTGAAATTCAGCATGGCTGCTTTCTCAAGAACTTGATGATTCACGGGGGCAATGATGAAAAGAGCGAGGAGAGACTGGATGTGACGCAGTGCAGCCTGGCTTCCAAGAGCTTCTGATATAAGGTAATGAATTGTTGTAATTGTGGTTGCACACAAGTATCCGGAAATTTCAGAGCGTTCTACTCTGGATAGCAGAAAAGACGCTTCTCTTGAAAAAGGCTCTCTCTCCAGAAGAACATCCAGGATAATATTTGTGTCAAACAGAATTTTCACAGATATTTCTCCTCAAGATGCTTTTTGTAGTCAATCTCGTCCAGAGAACTCTCTTTAAGAATGCCTGAGAGAGATTTTACTATAGGGGTGATCTGGTACTCTTCTTCCAGTTTTTCTTCTATGATAACTCTGAAAAAATCAGCAACAATCCTGGAAAGAGATTTCCCGGTTCGCGCTGAGTACTCTTTTGCAGACTCAATGAGAAACTCGTCCATTCGTAAAGTTAACTTGGTATTCATGTTTTCCTCCAGGAGAGACGTACTAAACTAATATCATAATACGCCATGTTCATCAAGAGTCAATACCGGACTTAACTTTTTCGTCTGGCAATTCCAAGGATAAGACCAAGCACCAGAGACCATGCGGCAGCCAGGCCGATCTGGACATCATGATTGGCTATACTGAAGGTTACTGTATGGGCTGGGATCCAGAACCAGATCAGGCTCTTTATGGCCATATCCATTCCCTTATAGCCTTTTGTACCCTGCATCAGATTGTCTTCCCAGCGGTGGAAGAACATCATTTGAGGGCCGAAAAGAAGGTTGGTGAATGTACTCATGCAGAATGCCACAAAAACAGGACTTGCAGTTGACCAGTGGAATTTAGTGAAGATTGCGCCGGTAAAGCCGTGCATGCCGATAAAGCCAACCTTGATAACGAGCCCCAGAATTCCCCAGCCCAGCATTTTTAACACAAATTTGATCGGTGTGTATGAGAATTTCTTACGCACTACAGTTGCGGCGATCCAGTCTCCTACCATTCCCAGTACGGCAAACTGGATAAAAGCGGCCTGGAAAGGGTAATCGGTAACTGTTTTCAGATACCACTGAAAAATACCACTCATAGGTTATTCCTTTTCATCATGAGAATTGAGGTCTTTGCGAAGCTTATACAGAAGCTCATCCGCGGTTGATTTTAATTGCTCGAAGGCAGGTCCTGTTATCTCTTTGTCTGAAAGTGACTGCTCAAGATCTCTCCAGAATCGCAGGATCCGTCTGGCCAGGAAGCTGTCTGTTTTGCACTGATCCAGAAATTCATCAAGTTCCTCGTAGCCCATATACTCTTTTCTACCGGTGAGCATTTTCGATAACTCGCCCTCCAGTCCGGAAAGAAGTTCATCAATGTCGCTGGCGCTTGTAACTGAGGCAAGCCTTTTATCTCTTCGTCTTGCTGCCATCCCCAGTAAAACAGTCAGGAAGATAACACCAATTACGCCTGCAGTAACCCAGCAAAGCGGTGACTTCCCGGTATTTATATCATCCAGTTCAATTACTCTGTCGGGCCATGGAATAACCGCTACATACAATGAGCATGGCGCAATAAGCGCTGTCCGGTAAGTGCTGTTCCTGCGGTTCAGCCATACGACAGAATCTGGACCTAAAATGCAATATCCTGTCTCTTCGGGTTCAAGAATAAAGTCCCACCATTTTTTGTTGTCTGCTAAGCCGTTGTCGGCTGGAATAAGGCTCGCATTGCCCTGAAGAGTGAGAATCGGAGGTTCATTCATGTATACGCTGCCCGGGCCAATACAAGTGATTCTTACCGAAAGCTCTCCCCCCTGACCAGGTGGGGTTGGAAGTTGATCAATTCGTACTGAGACGCTGTCAAGAAGGGTTTCATCCCAGTCGTCGGGCGGATTCTCGGGGAACGGATAGACAGGAAGTACTATTGGATTACTCTCTACTGTCCATTCGGAGACTTTTCCCCAGCGGTCATAGTTGGTTCCTGTGATATCCGCTGAAAATTCCGGAGCCAGAAGACTGCCGGCAGCCGCTGGAGCCATCTCTACTGCAGCAAGAAGGCTGCGACTGGTATTGTCGTGCTTCACATCTACAGTTTCCCAGTTGCTGTCAGGAATAGTTTCCACATCTATAATCACACCCAGTTCAGGTGCTCCCCACCAGTAGGTAACATTCTCGACACCGACCCGACTGTATACATAGTAGTCTATAAAAAGCCTGGTTCCCGGATAAATACGGCCCTGTGGATCTTGAAGAATACCGCTCAGCCAGACATCTTGAGTTGGCTGAAGAGTATCACTTGCCGTACTCCCCCGGGATCCGGTTGATCCGGCGGATTCATTTACCGTTATTGTAATTTCCTCAAGAGAGTATGAGCCAATGCCGTGCAGATTGATTTGTAGTGGACCGATGGTTTGGATCTCTCCTCCGGTAGCAGATGCTGAAAAAATCATATTCAGTACGACCACTTGAGTAAGCTGTCGCCCATTAGGTGTTGTTATTGTAGAAATACTTGTGGATGTGGAACTTCCCAGTAAGGTAATACCGGATGATGAAGTAATTCCATCTGCTGAAATTCCGGAGCACCCCGGTTCTGAACAGGTTATACTTAAAGAGAAAGTTTCTCCGGATTCCACAGACGCGGGGCATTCCCAGTCAAAGGGATCACCGGAACCAAAAAGAAGAACAATAATAAGCCCTACCAATTGGGAACTCCGATGGCTCCGCCGGTACTGTTTTCGGTTGTGTCAGCTTGTGCTTCCTCAACCATATCAAGAATCATTTGTGCCACCTCGGGGGTCATTTCCGACTCCTCTGGAGGCGGAGGCTGGCTTTCCTCGTTGTCCTCGGGTTCTTCCTGATCCTCATTGTCCTCGGGTTCTTCCTGATCCTCATTGTCCTCGGGTTCTTCCTGATCCTCATTGTCCTCAGGTTCTTCCTGATCCTCGTTGTCTTCAGGTTCTTCCTGATCCTCATTGTCTTCAGGAGGTGGAGGTTCATTCTGCATCAGCCATTTAAGCGCGACTTCGTAGTTCTGGCGAAGGCGCTCTGAGGATTCTCCGGTTGATAATTCAGGCAGAATCATTTCAAGTACACTCTGTACACCGGCATAATCTTCGTTTGCCATGGCATTGCCCAGTCGAGCGGAGGATCCTGCCTCCAGCAGTGTGTCTCCCTGAAATACATCCTCAGGGAAAATGGAGAAGAGACTGTCTGCAGTGAAAAGATCACCGGTTGCGTAGCTTGAAACCGCATGGTTGTAGATTGCCCTTTGATTGTCGGGCATTCTTCTTAAAATTTCATCGAATAGTATGGTGGATTCCTCATAACTGTCCTCCTCAATAAGCCCGGATGCTTCAAGATAGAGGTCTAGAAGAGGTGTACGATCCGCTGAGGAAATAATGGTCATGAGAAGTATTCCAACAATTGTCATGACTCTTTCCTTTCCAGGCCGGCAGCAGCCAGTATGAGAAGAAGGGCCGCGCCAAGAAAGTACTGATATCTCATTGCGCCGGTGGCACCCGCAATATCTGCGTCTGCCTGCGAAGAACTGCGGTGAAGAAGTTCCTTTAATGGCCGGGAAAGGTCTCCGGCTTCAGATATTCTTGTGTAAAATCCACCGGTCTCCATTGCAAGTTCCTGCAGCAATTCCTCTTCAAGAACCGTTTTTACAGTATCTCCCTGCCATATCAGCGGGCCGTTGTCGCCGGGAACGGCTATGGGAGTGTCGCCGCCTGTTCCAACTGTAATAAGAGCCATCCGGTGGTCATGAGCCTCGTTGATTGCGTTGTTCAGGGAATAATCGTGAAACCCTCCATCAGAAAAGATAATTCCAACCTGCCCCTCCATGTCCATATCCGGGAGGGCTGTGGCCATAACCTCCACAAGGTTGCTCAAAGCAGTTCCCTCAGGGAGAGAAATATTGTCGGCCGGGTTTGACGGAATTCTATCCAGTATGAAGTCGTTGTCCAGTGTGATTGGTACCGCCAGTCTGGCGTGACCGCTGAACAGAACAAGACTGAACCTGGTCTCCGGCATTGACCGGATAAGTCGTTTCATTTCAATGGCAGACCTGCCCAGTCGTGTAGGAGCTTCGTCGTCGCTCCACATGGACCTGGATACATCAAGAGCAATAACCACATTCTCGCCTCCGCCTGGAATAAATGCAGGAGAAGTGCCCCATACGGGACCGGCAGCGGAAAGAGCAAGAAGCATGATTGCAACGGAAATTAACAGACGGGAAGTCTTGTGTTGCGCCGGTGGAATAATGCCCATTCTTTTCCATAATACCGGTCTGACAAATCTTCGAAGCCGCTTTTCGTCATCTCTGAGCCATCGGAGCCTGAGCCACCAGTACAAGGGGCCTGCAAGAGTAATAATAATCATCCATGGTCTCTGGAATTCCATTACTGCCCCCCTCCCGTAATGCGGAATGCTTTCCATCTGGAAAACTCACCAGTTGCCAGCAGAAGCAATGCCCAGATAAGCCAGCCCAGATAGTGATCCTTATAGACAAAAAGACCGTTTTCCGGAAGAGTTGATGCTTCAAGAGAGTCTATGGAAGCATATACACTTTCAAGGTCATCTTTGTTGTAAACATTGAAAAGTCTGCCGTTGTTAAGCTCTGCTATAGAGGAAAGGGTTTCCCGATCAACCTCGTACCCGCTGTTTTCCATGCCGATGGCTACAGTATAAACTGCGATACTGTCCCCGTGCAGGATGCTGATTGCTTCCGCGACAGTTATGGGATCCACAACACCTGCTGTTTCCACTCCGTCAGAGAGAAGGACAATCACACGCCTGTCTGTACTGGAGGAGCCAAGCCCCCTGGCAGCTGTAGCCAGCCCTGACCCGATGGCGGTACCGTCGGTTAGAAAGCCCAGTTCAGCACTGGTTATGAACCTGGTCAGTGTAGAGTGGTCAAATGTGGGAGGGCATATCGTGATTGGCTCTGCCGCGTAGAGAACCAGACCTATCCTGTCGTTGGGTCGGTTTTCAATGAATTCAAGAGCTGCGTCCTTTGCCGCCTCAAGTCTGTTGGGGCTGTAGTCTTCAGCCAGCATGCTTGTGGAAACATCCAGAGCTATAACTATATCAACTCCCTCTCCCGCGTCGGGAAGTCTCTCAAACCCGCTCTGAGGTCTTGCCAGCGCTATGATCAGAAAAAGGAGACCGGTCCATGGGATGAATACAGTAAAGAACCCTCCGGAAGTCACGGTGGGTGTACCGGTAAAAGGACCAGTAAATACAGCGCCTTTTTTTCCATGGGAAGTTTTTTTCTTTATAACAAATGAAATGATGATTATCACAAGGTAAAGAAGGAGAATCGGCCACAGTGCGAATCTGATCATCAGGACCACTCTCCTCTCAGTTTTGCCAGCCTTCGTATAAAGCCTTCTGCCTTCTCGCGGGAACTGCCCCAGTCAGCAAATCGCTGAAGGATTGTTTCCCTGATGACCGGTGATGCCTGTTCAAGGAATTTCCGCCCTTTTCCTGTTGACGCAAGAGTCCTTGAAATCTGGTTAAGAGTGAGTGCCCTGTTTACAATGCCGAACTTCCCGGCCACAGTTGTTCTGAACTGAGCATCTACCTCTGAGTACAGTTCTGCCCAGTGACCGTGTATGAAGTGTTCTGATTCAAGCAGTGCAAGTGCTTCGCTCTCCGCTGCTTTTCCCGCTGGAATATGAGAAGTGGGTTCTGTCCGGATAGAACTCTTTTTGTTTCTTCTTTTCAGCAGGAAGAATGTCAGAGCCGCGGCAATAATAACTCCAACTGTAACCCAAAGCCATGGAAAACCCGGCGGCATACCCCATACAAGCCAGAAAGATACATTTCTCGCGTAGTCCTCAGGAAGTCCCGGTGGGATATCCATGAATCCTGGAAATGGAGGGAAAGATGGAATCATGAGAGAATCCGGGAACCATCCTGAAACAACCATCAGGGGTGGTTCCAGATAGAGTGTATCTCCTTCCTCATTCCATGCGGCTAGAACTGGAAGCGGCAGGCTGTCGGAGAATGTCAGTGGCACAATTATAAAGACACCGCTGTCGGCCTCAAGAACAGAAAACAGGGTATCGGATTTGAGTTCTTCGCAGGAAAAACCATATGGAATTGCGTAATCTACCTCAACAGGTAAACCGGGATACGCATTTGAAATTGTTGAAAGAAAAAGAAGGATGTGAAGCATCAGTGGGTTCTCCTTTTC
>JAUVJW010000006.1 GCA_030596465.1 Candidatus Fermentibacteraceae bacterium
AAAACATAAAAGCCGGTCGCGGAGACAAACTTGGTACAAAGGTAATTCACTACACAAAAGCATTCCACGGAAGAACCGGATACACCCTCAGCCTGACCAACACCGCTGATCCCCGGAAGTACATGTATTTCCCTCTGTTCGACTGGCCTCGGGTTGACCCGCCAGCCATGATCTTCCCGCTTGAAGAGAATCTTGAAGCCGTGAAAGCAGCAGAGGAAGCCAGTCTGAAGCAGATTGATGAAGCCATAAAAGAACACGGTCACGATATTGCCTGTCTCCTGATTGAACCGATCCAGGGCGAGGGCGGCGACAATCACTTCCGCCCCGAGTACCTTCAGGCTCTTCGCGACAGAGCGGAAAAGCATGAGTTCCTTCTGATCTTCGATGAGGTTCAGAGCGGAATGGGAATGACCGGCGAATGGTGGGCATGGCAGGCTCTTGGTGTTGCTCCAGACATCTTCTGCTTCGGCAAGAAGTCTCAGGTCTGCGGTATAGCCTGCAGCAGAAGAGTCGATGAAGTAAAAGACAATGTCTTCCATGAGTCAAGCCGAATCAACTCCACATGGGGCGGCAACCTTGTAGATATGGTTCGTTGCTGTAAGTACCTCGAGATCATGGTTGAAGAAAACATTCTTGAAAATGTCAGAGCAAGACACAATCAGGTCATTGAAGGGCTGAATGCTATTGCGGCGAAATTCCCGGGTCGCGTCACTAACATCAGAGGCCGCGGACTCATGATAGCCTTTGATATGGAAAACACTGACATTCGCAATGCTCTGCTTGCAAAGATTTTTGACAACGGTGCCATCATTCTTCCCTGTGGACATGCTGCCGTAAGATTCCGCCCACCCATGAATATCACGGAAGAAGAAGTGGAAAAAGCCATGAACATCATCGGAAAATCAATGGCGGAAGTTCTCTAACACCCAATCGCATGATTACCGGAAGGGTCACAGGCACAACCTGTGGCCCTTTTCTGCTTTAACTATTGGTGTTATGCTCTGCAGGTATTGTGTTGTCTTTGTGTCACCACAATGGGGTCATTGCAAAAGGGTATAAAAACAATGAAATTATTGTCTGGCTACAGAAAGATCAGATGGCTTATTCTGGTGGCATTTGTGCTGTTGTGCGCAACAACCATCCTGAATGAAGTGTTCGATCTACCATCGTTATTACCCGGTAATCTCTCCACAAAGACAAACCACGCTGAGATAATCATTGAGGTTCCTTTTATCTTACTGGTAATGCTTCTACTCCTGCATAAAGAAAATGGCTTGTTTGAAAGACAAAGTGCTTCAGAAGAGCGCTTGATAAAAAACGAAGAAAAATACCGGGCCATCTTCGAAAACACCGGAACCTCAACTATTATTATAGACGAAAGTACCATCATTTCCCTGGTAAATTCCGAATTCACCAGATTATCCGGCTACTCCCGCGAAGAAATTGAAGGCAAAAAAAGCTGGACTGAATTTATTGTACCCGAAGATCTTGCAAGAATGAAAAGACAACACAAGCTAAGAAGAATTGATCGATCTTCTGCTCTCAAACACTACGAATTCGAATTTATGAACAGAAACAATGAAATAAAAAATATATTTCTCGTGATTGATATGATCGCCGGTACAAGACAAAGTGTTGCCTCTCTTCTGGATATCACAGAACGCAAATGCGCTGAAAACAGGTTGAAAGAGAGCGAGGAAAAATTCAGAATCCTGGCACAGACATCACCCATGGCAATAATGCTGTACAAAAATGACAAATGGATATACGCCAATCCTGCGGCGGAAGAGATTTGCGGGTACAGTGCCTCCGAACTGAAAAACATGAATTTCTGGACTTTCGTGGCACCTGAGTATCAGAAAATTGTAAAGCAGCGAGGCAGTTTCAGACAGAAGGGGTTACAACCAAAAACAAGTTATGAATTCAAGATTATTACAAAATCCGGAGAGAGCAAATGGATTCTTCTGAATGGCAATACCATAAAAATTGATGGAGTATTTGCTGGAATTATCACTGTTCTTGATGTAACTAAACGCAAATATACCGAGGATGAAAAGAGCCGGTTACAGGAACAGATGCATAAGGTTCAAAAGCTGGATTCTATCGGTCGTCTGGCAGGTGGTGTAGCCCACGACTTAAACAATCTCCTCGCGCCAATAATTGGCTACAGTGAAATAATGCTGGAGAATACCCCCAAGGACTCTTCTTGTATAGAACCTCTTGAAGAAATCGCCAGAGCAGGCGTGAAAGCCCGCGATCTGGTGCATCAGCTGCTGGCTTTCAGCAGAAAACAAACCCTCGAGTGGAAACCTGTTGACCTGAATAATCTCTTGAAAAAGTTTAAAAAGCTTCTTTCCCACACCATAAGGGAAGATATCGCAATCAGACTTGTTCCGGGAAATTCACTGCCCCCGGTACAGGGTGATTCCGGACAGCTGGAGCAAGTCATCATGAATCTGTCAGTCAACGCCCAGGACGCAATGCTTGACGGCGGTGAACTGGTTTTCGAAACCTCGCTGATTGAGCTTGACGAGCATCTGGCCACTGAGGACGGAATTATTCCTTCCGGATGCTATGCGGTTCTGAAAGTCAGTGATACCGGTTGCGGCATGGATGAAATAACCCGCCATCATCTGTTTGAACCCTTCTTCACAACCAAAGACAAAGACATGGGAATCGGTCTGGGAATGGCAACAGTCTTCGGTATAGTAAAACAGCACGGAGGCTACATTCAGGTTCAAAGTGAATCCGGCAGAGGAAGCACATTCACGATTTACCTGCCGGCATCTCCGGAAACATCCTCTGCCAAAATCAATGTTAAGAAGAAAACGGAAAACCGACAGGGCTCAGAGACCATTCTTCTTGTGGAAGATAACCGCCAGGTCAGGGAGCTTTCTCTGGCAATTCTCAAACAGAGAGGATACACCGTTCTGGTGGCGGAAAGCGGGAAAGACGCCCTTGAAAAACTGAGGCAGCACAAGGCCCCTCTTCATCTTGTACTTACGGATGTGATAATGCCCGGTATGAACGGCAAAGAGCTTTTTAATAAATTGTCAGCTCTGCGCCCTGGAATAAAGGTTCTTTACATGTCAGGCTATGCCGGCAATGTCATCCAGCACCACGGAATTACCGGCAATGGAATACATTTCATACAGAAGCCATTCTCCGTCAGTACTCTTGCTTCCAAAGTCCGTGAAGTACTGGAGCTTGACCAGGAGCGTGTCCGATAATGAAGCGTCGGCATAAAGGTTTCACGAACATCTATGATTCACTGCGTTTTATTGCCTCTTCGGTAAGGTATTCGCTTTTCCTGAATTAACCCGGTCCGTTATTCCAGAAACGTTCCTCTAAAAATGCGTTGCTTTCAGTGGCTGCCCTGCTTTCTTTAACCCTTTGACATGGCAAAGTGTTGTCGTTATAGTCATTTACAGAAGCGACAAGAGATTCATGAGGGATGCGAATCCAGCGACTTTTTCGTGCTTTTTCTGGATGTTTTTTAAGGGGGTAGTATACTGATAATCAGCTCCGCGGTTTCCCAATTCATAAAAGCCGCTTTCGCAGTTGATTTTCATCTCCTGAAGAATTTTTTTCGCTTGCAGTTTTCACCTTCCTTGCGGTATGGTGACTGCTGAAAAATCGAATTTTCATCTGGCGTTCAACATTTCTTACACAGGGAGGGAAAAATGCAGGGAGATCAGGTACTGGATTGCAAGGGGCTTTCATGCCCAATGCCTATCATGAAACTTGCCATTGCCATGAAAAAACTTGAAACCGGTAAGGTTATTGAGCTGCTTGGAACTGATCCCGGCTCCAAGGATGATGTACCGGCATGGTGCGACAGAACCGGCAACAGTCTTCTGGAAGTAGTAGAAGAGGACGATGGATTTACTTTCTTCATCCGCAAAGAGTAATCTTCGAAACACTTTCACGGACAGGTTGATCTGTCCGTGATAATCTTTTCACAATTCTGGGGAGGCGGCAATGGCTGAAAGCGGTTTAAAGAAAAAAGGAATACTGGCAGAGTTATTCAGCACTTTCTTTTCGAAATCATGGCCCATGTGGGTGGGAGGAATCCTGCTGGCAGTGGGGAACATCTCTCTTTTCATCGTACTGAAACCCTGGGGTGCTTCAGGCGGTATAAAAAACTGGGGTGACAGTCTTTACAATTCCATTGGAATGGATCTGTCCACCATGGGACCTCTGTTGAAGTTCCCATATTCAGTACTGTGCATCATGACACTGGTTGGCGCACTGGCCGGAGCCCTGCTCTCCAAACAGTTCGGCCTCAGGTTCCCCCCTCCGGGAGAACTTCTTAAGGGGTTTCTGGGGGGCATCATTATGGCCATTGGAGCAATGGTTGGTGTCTCATGCACCATTGGCGGTTTCCTCAGCGGATGGCCTGCGCTTTCCATGGGCGCTGTGGTTTACGCATTAGGTCTCACCCTGGGCACATGGATTGCCGTTAAGTACCTTCTCTTTGAAATCGAGAAAATGCCCAAACTCAGCAGCGGAAAAACATCCAGTTTCCTGACTGCCGGCAAAGGCAGGGGTGGCTGGCAGCCAATTCTAGGCGTGCTTGTTATTATCGGTGGTCTTATCATTGCTTTCAACTACACAGGCAGCAGCAGTGTTCTGGCCTGGTACACTGCCATTGGAATATTCTTCGGTCTCGTGTGCCAGCGTTCACGTTTCTGTATAGTACGTGCTCTTCGTGAGCCTTTCATGTCTGGCGATTCCAAGCCGGCAGTAGCTGTAATGGTTTCCATACTTGCTACTATGTTCGGATTTGTAGTTATCAAGTTTATGGGTCTCAGGCCTGCAATGATGTGGGTATGGCCCCATTTCTGGGTACCCGCAATTATCGGCGGAACCATCTTTGGTATTGGAATGACAATCTCCGGCGGATGCGTGGTCGGTTCTCTCTGGCGTGCCGGCGAGGGTCATGTTAAATTGATTGCGGCTCTGATTGGCTTCGCTCTCTCTGCTCCGCTTGTTGTCAAATACATCTCAAAACCATTCCTCGAAGGGTTACCCGAGAATCTCAAGCAGCAGGTATTCCTGCCTGACCATATAGGATACGGCGCTTCCGTTGGCGTATTCGTCCTCTTGATCCTTCTCTGGTATGTGTTTGTGAAATGGAACGAGCGAACAGGCAAATTCTCAGCATTCTAGAAATTGCTGTTATTACAATTGCAGGGTGGCGGTTTTTTCTGCCACCCTTCTTATTTCCCTGCCACTACACATTTTAGCCATTACCGGTGAATGACATAATGTTGCTTGACAGAGATGCTCAATTAGGATATGATTTTGTATCTACTTATTGTAATATTGGGATATCATGATACCCATCTCCGGAGCGAAAACACCGAGCTACCCGACACTAACCGAACAGGAGTCCTTGATGGCAAAGGTTGCATTCATCTGTAATGGAAGTGAAAACTCCAATCTTTACCCGACCTTCATATTCGCATCTTCAGCCATTGCTGCTGGCGATGATGTAATTATTTTCTTCACGCCCGGTGCGGTTCCGGCTTTAAAGCCAGGTTATCTTGAAAACCTTACAGGCAAGGGCATGCCTCCTATGGGAAACCTGCTTGAAGGATTCCTGGCCCTAGGCGGCAGACTTGGACTGTGTGAGCTGGCCCTCGAGGCACACGATGTGACCCCGGAAGACCTTAGAGACGATCTTGAAATTGGTGGAGCAACCAGCTTCATGGCAGAGATAAAAGACGCTAAAACAACATTCTCGTTCTAGAAAACGAATTAAGAAAGGATACACTATGGCAGCAATTGTACTGGATACCCTTGGACTCAAGTGCCCCCAGCCTATATTAAAAATGGCGATCAAAGCTAAAGAGCTTCAGCCCGGTGACTCTCTTGAAATTCTCGCAGACTGCCCGTCTTTCCCTGTCGATGTTAAAGCCTGGTGTGACAGAACAGGCAAGGTTCTGTTGTTCTGCTCCGATGACGGTACCGGAAAGTTCAGCGCACAGGTACAGTTCTAAAAAGTAAATTAATAGAAAACTCCCTGTATTCCAGTTCGCTTGAATACAGGGAGTTCTTTTAGTTACAGATTTATGAGAGAAAAGTTAACCATTTCCAGAGTCTGCTCTTCACTGAAACCCAGTTGTTCCATTGCTCCCGAGGGGCATACTGTCGCACAACTGCCGCATCCTTTACAAAGAGCTTCGTTAATAGTGCATATCTGTTTCCCCCCCTTCCATACAAGGCCCGGAGCACTGTATGGACAGACAGCAACACACATACCGCAACCTGCACAGATCTCTGGATCAGCACTTGCTATGTTGGCAACCGAAAGATACTTGTCTGAGCTTATGATGATGCAGGCTCTCTCTGCCGCCGCCTTAGCCTGAGATACCGTCTCGGACATGGTTTTAGGAGAATGCGCAAGACCAGCAAGAAAAATACCCTCTGCCGAGAAATCCACCGGTCTCAGTTTCACATGAGCTTCCATGAAAAAACCATCTTCATTCAGGGGTATCTTAAGCATCTGAGAAAGCACAGTAGCATCTTTCCTTGGTTCCATTGCTGAAGCCAGTACAATCCTGTCCGCGGCTATTTCAAGAGGAGCATTAAGAACATGATCCCGTACAGTAACCTTTAGTACACCTCCGGAACTTGCAACTACCGGCTTTTCTTCAACATCATATCTAACAAAAATAACTCCGATTGATCTTGCCTGCTGATAGTACTTCTCGTTGAAACCGTAGGTTCTGACATCACGGTAGAGAATGTATACATTCATCTTCGGATTCAGTTCCTTGAGACTAACGGCATTCTTGACTGCCTGGGTACAGCAGACTCTTGAGCAGTACGGGTGTGTGTCATCTCTTGATCCAACACACTGAATCATCACAACACTCTTGAGCTTTGAGTATTCTTTTTCCTTCTTCTCCAGCTCCTTCTCCAGCTCAAGCTGGGTAATGACCTGTCCTTCTGAAGAATCATACAGGTAAGAATCCGGAACGGTTTCCACGGCACCGGTGGTTATTACTATTACTCCGTGCTCATATTCAACCATACCACTGTAATCAATCTCCTCGTCCTCATCGACTTCTGCGTCAGGATCAAATTCCGGGATAGGCCCCTGTATTGAAGTGAGATAATTACCAATGTAACCGTTGATGGCTACAACCGTGGAGTCGGTGTAAACAGTGATACCCGGATGATTCACAACCCTGTCAACAATTTCCTTGAGGTACTCACTTACAAGTCTCCCGTCCGGTTTTCTTACAAGACGCAACAGGTTTCCGCCAAGGGTTTCTTCCCTTTCCACCAGCGCAACCTCAAAGCCCTGCTCCGCAATTGAAAGAGCAGCGGTCATACCGGCCAGACCTCCTCCAACAACAAGAGCCCTCTGAATAACATCAAGGGCAATTGTGTGAAGAGGTTTAAGAAGTCTTGCTTTGCCCACAGCGATTCTAGTGAGAATCTTTGCTTTTCTGGTGGCTTCCGCAGGGTTATCCCTGTGAACCCAGCTGCACTGATTCCTGATATTCGCCATGTTGAACAGATACGGGTTAAGACCAGCCTCTCGTATAGTTTCCTGAAAGAGGGGCTCGTGGGTACTGGGGGAACAGGATGAAACAACAACCCGGTTAAGTCTGTATTCCTTTATTATGTCTTTAATTATTTCCTGGGTATCCTGTGAACAAGTGAAAAGGTTCTCTCCGGCATAAACAACATTCGGGAGCTTACTCGCGTATTCTTTCACAGCAGGCACATCTACAATGCTGCCGATATTTGTTCCGCAGTGACAGACAAACACACCAATTCTTGGTGTTTTGCCCTCCACATCTATCTCTGGAGGATACTCTTTCTCTTTTATCTCTGTACCCCTGGCTTCCGAGAGAATTTCCGCGGCGCTGGCTACCGCGCCGGAAGCCTGAATAACCGTTTCCGGAATATCCATTGGTGCCCCGGCAGGTCCGCTGACAAATACACCCCGGCGGGTGGTTTCAACAGGTGATTCTCCCGAGCCCTCAATAAAGCCGTATTCATTCAAACGCAACTCAAGTCTGTCAGACAACATGCCGTTGCCAGCCCCGGGGGCGAGACCCACGGAAAGAACAACCAGATCGAACACCTCAGTGGAAACGGTTCCGTCTTCCGTGACATAACTCAGCTCAAGATCTTCTGTATCTCGGATTTCCCTGATTTTACTTACCCTTGATCTGATAAACCTGATGCCGGTTTCCTTCGCCCGCTCGTAGTACTTCTCAAAATCTTTTCCATGTGCCCTGAGATCCATGAAAAAGATTGTTGGCTCCACGCTATCCACATGCTCTCTGGCAATAATTGCTTCTTTCATGGCATACATGCAGCACACAGAAGAGCAGTACGGCATATGTGAATCCACTGTTCTTGATCCCACACACTGCAACCATGCAATTCTTGTTGGAACCCTGCCATCGGAAGGCCTCTGCAAATGCCCCTCAAATGGGCCGGATGCCGCGAGAATTCTTTCAAACTGAATACTTGTAAGTACATTCCTGTACCTGCCGTAACCGTATTCATGAAGGGGAGACGGATCGAAAGCTTCAGAACCTGTTGAAAGAATAACCGCGCCAACATTCAGATCAACATTTTCTTCAACCTGATCATAATTTATGGCATCCGATTCACAGTACTCGGCGCAAATTCCGCATTCACCTGTTTTCAACTGTACGCAGTACCTTGGATCAATACAGGCATAATTGGGAACAGCCTGTGCGTATGGAATGTAGACTGCGGATCTGCCAACCAGCCCCTCGTCAAATTCAGATCTGATGGATACAGGCTTGTTTCCCGTGATCTTCGCCAGTTTTATACCGTTCTCAACAGGGCAGACATCGTAACAGGCTCCACAGGTCTGACATTCATCTGATAATTCATCAAAAGCCGGGGTAACAACCCGTTTGCTCCCGCGATTTGAAAAGCCAAGAACTCCCTTCCCCATGCGTTCCCTGCATATCCTCACACAGAGCCCGCAGAGAATACAGTCCTCATTTTTGGGTTCAATCCGGTCTCCGATTACACCCATTTCAGCGGCCAGTTTCTTTATCTCCTCAGAATCCGGGCATCTGGCAAGAAGAAGTTCAATCATTATCTTTCTTGTATGGATAACCCTGTCAGAGGACGTTCTTACAACCATACCTTCCTGGATAAAATTGTTACAGGAGGTCTGAATAGAAGTTCTTCCATTCTGGTTGACCTCCACAAGACAGAGCCGACAGGAACCGTAGGGAGAAAGAGACTGATGATAACAGAGAGTGGGAATATCAATATCAAGCTTTCTGCAGGCTTCAAGAAGAGTGGTTCCCTTTTCGAACTCCACCTGGTGCTGGTCAATCGTGAGTTTTACGGTTTTTTCCATCCTGCTACTCCACAACTATCGCGTTAAAGTTGCATACATCAAAACACAACCCGCATTTGATGCAGTTCCCCTGATCTATATAATGCAGCTCTTTCACCTTACCGGAGATGGCCGCTGTGGGACAGTTCCTTGCGCACAGGGTACACCCTGTACAGTTCTCGGCATTTATCCTGTAAGTTACAAGCTCCTTACATGCATGCGCGGGGCAGACAGCCCGCTCAATATGAGCATCATACTCGTCCCGGAAATACCTGATTGTAGAAAGAACAGGATTTGCAAGGGTCTGCCCCAGTCCACACTGGGAGGCATCGGTAACGGCAGCACCAAGTTCCAGAAGGAAATCCACATCCTCAGGTTTTCCATGCCCCTGGGTTATTCTGGTAAGAATATTCAGCATCAGTTCACTGCCGTCACGGCACGATGTACACTTACCGCATGATTCATCATTTGTAAATTCAAGGAAATATCTGGCGATATCAACCACACAGGAGGTCTCGTCCATTACCACCATACCACCGGAACCCATTATTGAGCCGGCTTCGGCAAGTTGCTGATAATCAACAGGGAGATCCAGAAGGGAAGCAGGTATGCATCCACCGGATGGCCCTCCGGTCTGGACAGCCTTGAACTCCCTGTTATCCGGAATTCCACCGCCTATCTCAAAAATGATTTCCCTGAGTGTTATTCCCATAGGAACTTCCACCAACCCTGTATTTCTCACAGTTCCAACGAGAGAGAATACCTTGGTACCCTTGGAATTCTCGGTGCCGATAGCACTGAACCAGTCACTTCCCTTGAGAAGAATTGCCGGAATGTTTGCCCAGGTCTCAACATTGTTAATGTTTGTGGGTTTTTCCCAGAGTCCGGACTCTGATGGAAATGGAGGCCGGTTACGAGGTTCCGGTGATACTCCCTCGATAGAATGCATCAGTGAGGTTTCCTCTCCGCAGACAAAAGCCCCTGATCCCTGACGGATCTGCAAATCAAAAGAGAACCCGGAACCGAAAATATCCGCGCCCAGAAAACCTTCTGCTCTGGCCTGATCAATTGCCTCTGTCATTCGCTGAACTGCCAGAGGATACTCGGTTCTAACATAGATAAATCCTGTAGACGCCTGCATGGCATACCCTCCCAGAATCATACCCTCTATGACTGAATGCGGATCCCCTTCAAGAATTGATCTGTCCATGTATGCCCCGGGATCACCTTCATCGGCATTGCAGACCGCATACCTGTCATCCGCCTCTGTTTTCAGGGTGTACTCCCACTTCAATCCTGTAGGAAAACCGCCGCCGCCTCTTCCCCGAAGACCGGATTTTTTTACTTCCTCTATGATTTCGAGATTTGTTCTGTTTGTAAGAACCTCCAGGAGAGCCCTGTAACCGGATCTGGCTACATACTCTTCAATAGATACCGGATCGATCACACCGCAGTTTCGCAGTGCTATCTTGTTCTGTTTTGCAAAGAAAGGCACTTCCGTGTAGAGAGGAACATCAGTAGTGTTCTCCGCGCCGCCTGAACCGTACTCTTTAAAAGTATCTCCAAGAAATGATTCTGTACGGTGCATACACAAAAGGTTGTCTGTTGGGATGTTACCCTTTGCAAGAACTTCGATAAAGTCTGCTGCTTTCTCGGGTGTCATTTCTACAAATGTGAGCCTGGAACCACCTGGAATGTAAAGATCCACCACAGGTTCCATCTGGCAGAAACCCAGACAACCTGTTCTGGAAAGAACTGCATTAAAGCCGGTTTTATCCAGTTCGTCTCTCAACCGCTGAAACACTTCACCGGCACCGGTTGCAAGACCGCAGGTGGCCATTCCCACCGAGATTCTGAATCTTTCGGGATAGAGTGACCCCAGGCCTATCCCTTCAAGATTGTCCAGTTGCTGTGTATACTTATTGCTCATTCGTATTCCTTAAGTATGCCTGAGAGGTCGGTCAACTTCACCCTGCCGTAAACTTTTTCGTTAACCATTATGGCGGGTGCCAGACTGCAGCATCCTATACATCTGGCAGCTTCTACTGAAAATTTCATATCCTCAGTGGTTCCTCCTGGCTCAATGCCCAGATCGCTGCACAGCTTCTGCATAAGTTTTTCTGCCCCTTTCACATAACATGTGGTTCCCATGCAAATACTGATCGTGTGTCTGCCTTTTGGAACAAGACTGAAAGAGTTGTAAAAAGTTGCGATGTTGTAAATATCTGACAAACTCACTGAAAGCTTTCCGGAAATGTATGTGATCACATCTTTGGGCAGGTAACCGTAATGCTTGTCTATTGCCTGAAGAACAGGCATAAGAGAACCTTCTCCGTATCCGATTTTCTCAAGAATCGGCAGTATGAAATCACGGTCTTTCTTCGCGAGATCAACTTCATCACGTTCAACCGGATAAATTATCATGTTCACAGGACAGTTCTGAACACATGCACCGCAACCGGTACAGGCTTCCGCGTCGACATACCGGGGATGCTTTTTAATATTGACTGTGAAATTGCCGGCTTCCCCTTCAATTCCCATTACCTCTGCATTGGTAATCAGATCAATGTTAAGATGCCGACCACTTCCCACCAATTTCGGAGAGATAACACACATAGCGCAATCGTTGGTAGGGAAAGTCTTATCCAGTTGAGCCATGGTTCCACCTATGGCCGGTGTATTCTCCACCAAATAGACCTTGTACCCTGAATCAGCCAGATCCAGTGATGACTGGATACCGGCTATACCCCCACCTACCACAAGAACAGCTCCTGATTTTGCGGATTCTATTGCCATATTCTTCTTTTCCGGCTTCATATCAGCCATAATATTTTTACCGTGACCCGTCTCTGTATATTCTGGCTCTGGCTTCCTTACGAGCGGCATATTCCTCAATAAGAGATATCATTCCATGCTTGTAAACTCTTTGTTCATCTGCGCTTCTGCTCTCTCTCATCTTAATGCTCTTTTTTGCCAGAGCATCGGCTATCATCATTCTGCCTCTAAGTGTACGAATCATCACTGTTGTATGCTTTTCCGGAGAGCCAAGCCCACCCACAGAGATATCAGCAAAATCGTTGGCAAAATAATCACACTTGAGACAGGCCGGCCTGGCGACCTCCTCTATTTCCTTCATGGGGATATGCACAGTAATCCCCGATTTCAATGTGAGAATAAAATCCTCTTTTATATTCATTGTGGCAATGTCGTCGGGGTTAATATGTCTTCTCCTGATAAATTCCTTGTCCATGAGATTACTCATTTCAAAACACTGCATACAGAAGAGACCAACCGTGAATGTTATGATGTCCGATGGAACAATTGCAAGAGCCTGCATATTCCTGATGGAAGTTATCTGGCATGGTGTTCCCACCACAGCCAGCCTTTTCAGCTTTTTGGTATTGTCCTTGCAGGAGAATTTTACAACAGAAACATAGTTTGCATACTTTTCTCCAACCTCTTCCAGGTGAGGAAGTTCACCAAAGTGAGATCCTGCCGCCTGAAGAATCTGCTCTCGGGAAGTGGCAACAACAGCCTGCCTGGTGTATCCGTCTTCACTTGTCGATACAACAGCACCATCTATGTGTCCGGCTTCAAGCATGTGAATAAGAAGAGAAGTGACCACCCCGCCATCGGTCGCTACTTCGACAACATCCGGATCTGTAGTTTTTGCCGAAATCACGTTGGTGTAATGACCCACAGGAGGCTTCCAGTCAAACCTTGATTTAACTTCCTCCCGTACAGTATGCGTGTGAGGACAGATCATGTGGCACAAACCGCATGCCAGACAAAGCTCTTTGTCGGTGTATGTGGGAAAACCGTTCTTATCCAGCTTCAAAGCTCCTATCATGTTCGCGGAACACACAGAAACACAACCACCGCACTTACTGCAGATACCGGCATCTATGACATCCGCAAGCAGATCGTCAAATGAACGTATCTCGTTTTCCTTCATTTCATTACCATTCTTTTTGCAGTTCTTCTTCCAGGGTCTTCATGATTTCCTTTGAATCATTTTCTTCTGGATGAAGCTTACTGTTAATGATCTTGCAGCGAAGGCTCTGGATTGCCTTGTCAAGCTCTCTGGCTCTGTCCAGCCTCTCCGGGGGTACGTATCCTTCCTTTACCGCCATATCCCGGAGAATACTTATCACATCGGTGAATTTAACATTCTGGGGACAGAGAGCAGCACAGGTGTAACATCTGGAACACATCCACAGAATATCAGACGACAAAACTTCTTCACGCATTCCAAGTATAGCCATCCTTATGATCTTTCTTGGATCGTACTCATCGTGAACCTCCGCAACCGGACAGGAAGCTGTACAAGTGCCGCATGTGAAGCAACGCATGAAGGATTCCGCTCCGGGCTGTGAAGCTATATCATTTTTGAAGTTCGGGTCATTCTCGGAAATAATTATCTTTTTCATCAGCCAATCTCCATCTAAACCGTCTCGGGTATATTTTTCAACTCAGCCATTGAAAACACAGGACCATCAATACAGATATATTTTGAACCGATATTGCATCTTCCGCACTTGCCAATACCACATTTCATTCGTCGTTCCAGAGAGGTGTATATCCTCTCGTCTGAAAATCCCAGTTTCGTAAGAACCGGCAGGGTGTACTTTATCATTACTGGAGGACCACAGACTATGGCCATGGTATTTTCAGGATCGGGTGCTACCTCCTCAACGACAGTGGGAACAAAACCTGTTTTTTCGTTCCAGCCATCCACAGGTTTGTCTATGGTCAGGTGCATCCTGATATCATCTCGCTGTTTCCACAGGGCAATCTCATCCTTGTATATGAACAGATCAGGATTTCTGGCGCCATAGATAACCGTAATGTCCCTGTAGTCTTCTCTGGCATCCATGAGATAAATCAGAAGAGAGCGGAGGGTAGTAAAAGCAAAACCTCCTCCAACAATAAGAACATTCATACCCTTAAGATCGTCTACCGGATACCAGTTCCCCAGCGGACCCCTCATTCCGATGGTGTCTCCGTTCCTCAAGTAATGGATTTCATTGGTAACAGAACCGGTTCTGTTAACAGTAAATCGAAGAAATCCTTCCTCTGTAGGCGAGGACGCAATACCAAATGGAGATTCGCCTTTCCCCGGTATTGATAACTCGCAAAACTGCCCCGGCAAATACTTGAATGCCTCTCTGTCAGAATCATTTACAAAGGAGAGATCGTATGTTCGCAGGGTTCTGGTCGGATCCTCAGTTCCAATCCGTTCAACCTTCATCTGCTGCGGGATGCAGTAATTACCCATTTGTTATTCCCTGTTTGTTGTATGCATTAATTGTTTTCAGCACTTCTCTGATATCAAGATTCACAGGACATGCGGTTACGCACCGTCCACATCCGGTACATAAAAACTCTCCGTACTTTTCCGGAAAATAACTGTACTTGTGCATTACCCGCTGCCTGACCCGCTGGCTGGAAAGGGCTCTGGGGTTATGCCCGGAAGCCTCCATTGTAAATATCGGGAACATGCACGAGTCCCAGACGCGAATCCGCTTGCCTCGACTACCCTTACCTTCGTCCTGAATGTCGTAACAATGACATGTGGGGCAGCTGAAGGTACAGGCGCCGCAGTTAATGCACTTCGCGCTGATTTCCTCCCATACTGCTTCCTCGAACAGGTCGTTCAGTCTTTCGCCAAGATCAGTAACTTCCATGGGAGCAGCCATACTTGACTCTGCGTCAGAAGCCAGTTTTTTCGCAACCGCTTCATCTTTTTCTGTGGAATCCGCAAAACAGGTCAGTTCACGGAGAAAGTTACTGCCTTTCCCGGTTACAGGCTCCATGAGAAAGCTATCGCCTGCGTCAACAACAAAGACATCCATTCCCTCTCTGCTGTGAGGTCCGCCTCCGAACCAGTTGCAGAAACATGTTGAAAGCGGAGTGTTGCAAGCGGAACCGAATATCAGCGAACTGTCATACTTTTCTTTCCAGTAGGGATCCTGGAATTTCTCATCCTCCGGCATCTGTATCGCACTTCCAAAAACCTTGTTGAGCATAAGAAGACTACGGGAATCACAACCTCTCATTCCCCAGACGGCAATGGGCTTTCCGATCTCCTTCTCCGGCACCCTGATTCCCTGTTTGTCATACTCGTAGAGTACCTCTGAAGACGGGAAGAAAATGCCTTTCGGAGACATGTCTGTGACAAGAGTTTTGAAATCGATCTCGTCCTCTGACCTGATGGGGACGAATTCAGTCTTGCCCCCCACCTTTCCCGGAGCAAAAACAGTGTATTCCGCTGAAAGCTCAAGGATAAAATTACTGAACTTCTGTTTATCAAGCCTTACCATATTCATTACCCCATTATGAATTTCTGTTTCTCGTCTTCTTTGAAATCTGACATAGCGGGCTTTCCATTAATATCAAGGCCGGCTATATCGCCGAACCTGTCTTTTACTTCCATAGCAACTTTTCTGTTAAGCATGAGCAGGTTGATATCCATGGGACAGGCCCTCTGGCAGGCACCGCACTCCACGCATCTTCCTGCCACATGAAGGTTCCGTATCACATGAAAGATCAAAGTGTCCGTGTATTCGCTTGTGCCACCAATCCACCTGGGATCGTTCTGATCCACAAAACACACATTACAGTAACACGAAGGGCATACATTTCTGCAGGCATAACAGCGAATACATTTCTCGTACTCAGCACGGGTCTGTTCCCATCGTTCTAAACTGGACAGAGTCTGAAATTCCTCTATCTCCTTCAGCCTGCCTTCATTGGGAACTTCTCCCCTGGCCTCTCCAATAAAGAAATCGTATTCCTGCGCATCCGGGTAGATGCAGGCAAGGCACGAGGAACTCAATACCTCTTCTCTGTTCAGCTGGAGGTCAAAGCCATTACCTTTTACAATAACAGTATCGCCGTTGTCTATCAATTCGAGAACTTCTCTTCCGTCGGTCTTTGCCAACACTTTTTTCCTGTCAAGCACACCATTGCACGGCAGACCAACTATGACCACATTTTCCCGTTTGATCTGCTTTTCCAGGATATTCAGAACAACAGAACGGGCATCACAACCTTTAACCGCGATACCAACTTTTCTGCCTTCAAACTGTTTTTTATCCTTGGTGAAATAAATCGAGAGGTTGTTTCCGCATGTAACATCAAAAATCGCCTTGTCCGCCTGGTCTTCCGCAGTAACAAACAGAGGCGTAGCCGCGAGTGGCAGAGACCCCTTTTCCCATCCAAGAAAGAGATCAACCTTTTTCTCTGCAATAAGAGACTTTATGTTTTTGCGAAGTTCATTTGTGGTATTCATAATTTTTTAACCAGCCTTGTGGCAGGACCAAGTTCTCTTACATCTTCAGTTATCTTTGTTACTACCTTCGCAAATCTGTCCCCTTCGCCTGCGGAAATCCATGAGAACTGAACCCTGTTCGGCTCCAGCCCTATGTATTCAAGAAGTGGTTTGAGAACAGCGAATTTTCTTCTCGCAACATAGTTCCCGGAAATGTAGTGGCAGTCTCCCGGATGACATCCTGAAACCAGTACGCCGTCAAAGCCGGATTGGAGGCTCTTCAAAATAAACAGCGGATCAACCCGACCGGAGCAGGGAACTCGAACAACCCTGATAGATGGAGGGTACTGCATTCTGGAAACGCCAGCCAAATCAGCACCTGCGTAGGAGCACCAGTTGCAGAGTATGGCAAGTATCCTCGGCTGCCATTCACTCATAAAATTCCTTCCACAGCCTCAATCTCCAGAGAATCGAATACGGAGAAAAGCTGTTCGTTTGTGAAGCCGCGCAGGTCAAGAGCCCCGCATCTGCAGGAAGCAACGCAAGCTCCACACCCTTTACAGAGGGCATCGTTTATAACTGCCACACCCTCTTCCAAATCAATTTCTATGGCGGCATAGGCACATACATCTTCGCAGTAACCGCATCCCGAACATCTGTCAGTTCTTACCTCGGCAATGGTTCCCTCCGCAAGAATAGACCTCTTCTTCAGGAATGTCAGCGCTCTGCTTCCCGCAGCTTTGGCCTGAGCAATAGATTCACCCATATCCTTGGGGCTGTGGGCAAGCCCGCAGACAAAAATACCGTCAGTGGCAAAATCAACCGGCCGGAGTTTTACATGCGCCTCAAGAAAAAGACCATCGGAATTAAGAGGAATTTTCAACATCTTGGCCAGCCTCAGGTTCTCTTCAAGAGGATCAATGGCTGTTGCAAGCACAAGCAGATCCGCGTCAATTACCACATCTTTCTCAAGAACGGGATCGAACAGGGTTACCCTTATACGGGAGTCCGGATCATCCGGATCAATCTTCTCCACTTCCGGTTTGTTGCCGGGCGTATATCTAAAAAAGAGGGCTCCACTGTCCCGCAGTTCCGAATAGTACTGTTCGCTGAATCCGTAGGTTCTTACATCGCGATACGCGAAGTAGATATTAGCTTTTGCTTTTTTGTGCTGGAGTTGCCTGGCATTTTTTACTGCTTTAGAGCAGCATACCCGGCTGCAGTACATTCTTCCCTCTTCCCTTGACCCAACGCACTGAACAAATACAACTTCTCTCAATTTACCCGGAGGGAATTTCTCATCATGAAGCATAGCCTCAAATTCCTTCTGAGTAATGACTCGGGAGGACTCATCGTAGAGATACTCGGTAGTCTTGTGTTCCTGACCGCCGGTTGCCACAACAACAACTCCGTGGGTCAGCTCTTCCTGCTGCCCCGAACCATTGGTGAACATAGTTCTGAAATTACCGACATATCCCGCGATCTCTTCTATTGTGCTGTTCAGAAACACCCTGATCCCGGAATGGTTCTCAACTTTTTCAATGGTTTCAGCAAGAAACTGCTGGGGGTCGCTTCCATCAGGATTGAAGAAGATGTCTCTCATGTTACCACCAAAAACATTTTCCTTTTCAACAAGAAAAACATCATGCCCCGCGTCGGCGATGGCCAATGCACAGGTCATACCCGCCAGGCCTCCACCAATAATAAGAGCCTCAGGATCAATAGCGATGGGAAGCCTTTTCAAGGGCGTAAGGCTCCGTGCCTTGCTTACAGCCATTTCAACAAGATCCCTGGATTTTGCGGTGGCCTTTTCAGGCTCATTCATGTGGGCCCATGAACACTGATCGCGAATATTCGCCATCTCAAAAAGGTAAGGATTCAGCCCGGCGGCGCTGATGGTATCTCTGAACAGAGGTTCGTGGGTTCTCGGTGTGCAGGCGGCAACAACAACCCTGTTAAGATCGTGCTCTTCAATCCGTTCCTTTATTATTTCAAGGCAGTCAGTAGAACAGGCGTACATTACATCCTCGGAATGCTCCACATTCTTCAAGCCCTTTGCCATTTCAGCGACATTCTTTACATCAACCACACCGGCGATGTTTATGCCGCAATGACAGACAAAAACTCCCACTCTGGGACGCTCACCAACTACATCCTTCTCTTTTATTTCTTTCTCCCCGGTTGAAACATCGTGTCTTCCAGGGTCAAGTAATTTTACAGCACCTGCCACAGCACCGGATGCGGATACCACAGATTCCGGAATATCTTTGGGACTGTTCATCGCACCGCATACGAATACCCCTTTACGAGTAGTTTCCTGTGGATGGAATGTATCCGAATGGCAGAAGCCGAACCTGTTTAATCTGAAATCAAGATTCTCAGAAAGCTCGCGACTTCCCTGTCTTGGCTGAAAACCTGTTGAGAGAACAACAAGGTCGAAGACCTCCCGCTGTATATCACCGTTCTCGTAGGTGTACTTCAGCTCCAGACAACCATCCGGCAGTTCGGTAATGTCTGCGATTTTGGATCTTTTGAACTTTACACCGTAGTGATTTTCCGCCTTGTCGTAGTACTTGTCAAAATCTTTACCGAAAGCCCTGATATCCATATAGAAAATAGAAGCTTCCAGATCCCTGCTGTGCTCTTTCGCTATGATGGACTGTTTGATGGCGAACATGCAGCAGGCTGAGGAACAGTAGTTTTTATCAATGCCTTCGTCTCTTGAACCCACACACTGTATGAAAGCAAGTTTCTTCGGGGGCTGATCATCGGAAGCCCTTACAATATGCCCTCCAAATGGCCCTGACGCTGAAAGCATTCTCTCAAATTCCAGAGAGGTTACAACATTGCTGTAGCGATGATATCCGTATTGTCCAAAACCAATGGGATTGAATGGATCAATACCGGTGGCAAGAATAACCGCTCCCACGCTGATATCAATTTCTTTGTCCTTGTCCTCATAGTTAATTGCACCGGTTGGGCAAACCTTCTCGCAAAGCTTGCAAACGCCTTTGGTAAGATAAAGACAATGGCGGGGGTTAATGGTGTACTCTGATGGAATACTCTGAAGAAAATACCGGGAAATAGCCCTGGTTTTCCTGAGACCCATGTCGAATTCATCATCAATCTTTACCGGACATTTTGCCTCGCAAAGACCACAGGAAACGCATTTCACCGGATCCACATACTTGGCCCGTTCAATCACCCGACAGATAAAATTACCGGGATCGCCGGAGATCTCTTTCAGAGCCGACATAATATGAATGGTGATAAGCGGATGTCTGGCACACTCGCTCATCTTAGGCGAAAGAATACACATGGAACAGTCATTTGTGGGAAAAGTCTTGTCCAACTGGGGCATTCTACCGCCGATAGTGGGTGTATCCTCAATCAGATGAACTTCTACACCCATTTCGGCCAGGTCGAGAGACGCCTGTATTCCGGCAATCCCCGCACCCAGAACCAATACGGAATTTTTTTTGTTCTTCACAAGAATATGCTCTTTCTTGTGGGATTCTCTCCCAGTTTCCGGATCTCCTCTGTATACTCATTGGCTACTCTGGCGAACTTGGGTCCTTCTGAGGCGGAAATCCATGAAAGCTTCAATCTTTCAGATTCAAGCCCCAGAGAATCAAACACTTCTTTTACAAGCGCAAATCTTCGTCTGGTATGGTAATTACCGGTTTCGTAATGACAATCTCCGGGATGACAACCTCCTAGAAGTACCCCGTCGGAACCACTGAGATATGCCTTCAGAAGAAAAACTGGATCAACTCTGCTTGAACACATTACCTGCAAAGGTATGATAGAGGTTGAGTACTGCAGTCTGCTGGTTCCTGCCAGATCAGCTCCGGTATACGAACACCACTTGCAGAGGAAACTGGTAATTCTGGGTGAAAATTCCTTGTTCATATTCTTCTCCATCAGGAGCCGGGAAGGCAGAACCTATCCCAGTTCCGGAAATTCCTCCTCTTTGAAGACCATTACAGGTATCTCTTCAGCAATATCTCTTCCGGGGACATAATCAAAAATCGAAGCGGTTCTTTCACCGGTTCTACTGAACACGGCAGCTACCGGAATTCCGACAGGACACACATCTGAACACATACCGCAACCGACACATGAAAAACTCATGTG
>JAUVJW010000086.1 GCA_030596465.1 Candidatus Fermentibacteraceae bacterium
AAATTCTCCCTCAGAAGAATTTAAGATGGTGTAAACTGTACACCTGCGGTAGAGTCAGTGAATCCGGTATACCATCGAGCTTCTCACCCAAACAGCTATTTCTAACTGAAAACCCCGAGTTCAAATTCTATTCGGGGTGCTATTTTATATATCATCCGCACTGTTGACTTGAACTTACCCTTTTGTCATTGTGGAAAGGGGAGTTGCTATTTCAGTTTGGGTGGTAATTATATGATTTGTCTGTGCGTGTTATTTCTTTCTTCGACGACGTATGGAACGATATCTGACGGGGATTTTCTGATCAGGGCAGAAGCGTAAAAAAGCGCAATTCCACCGCCACCACCGGAAATACTTTCTTACGATGATAATACCTGGGCAGGAGTATACAGAGGTGTATGGTTTAGTTTGTCTGACTGGTTTGAAGAACCCTATAATGTTGAGCTTCTCAGTACGGAAATGTGGTTCTATCATGTCCCTGAGTTTCCTGGGACACAAGTGAGTTTGCATGCGAGGTGTGGTGGGGAGAGTCTTCGGGTCCTATCGAAGAAATTGCATCAGTAGGCGGAATAGCTCAGCATTATTCTGCGGTCAATTGCCAGTTCAATCCACAACCCTGGTTGCCCCAGTATTTCTGGATAATTCTCAATACTGAACAGTCCACCGGTGGATGGCCCTCTACTATTTGCGACGGCACAGGCAAATTCACTGGAGTTGATCATTCCTTTTTCTCAATTGATTTCATTGTATGGGAACCATGGACTATTCAGGAAAGTATCTGCTTTCCAATGGAGCTTGAGCCACAGTCATGGGGCTCTCTGAAGGATCTATTCAACTGAAGTATTTACAGTAGATCATTTTTGTTAGAACCATTCGATTCACCCAAACGGTGATACATTCATCAGGACACTGCTCAGCAGGTAAATGCTGAGCAGTGTTGCAGTACTGTTCTTTTCAGTTTAGAAGTTTTACGGCGGAGAATGAAGTTTCATTCAGGACAAAGAACATTACTCCTGCAGGGAGGCAGGAAGCATCCAGTGTAGTTGGTTGTCCGTTAATCGACCACCTTTCTGCCAGTCTTCCATCAATGGTATAACAGAACAGCGTACCTGTTTCTGTGCTGTTAACCGTGAAACTGGATGAGAATGGAGAGGTGATAGACAGTGGAAGTGGATTAGAGGCGCTTCCCTCAATCCAGTTCACTGCGGCAACTGCGTCAAGATCGAAAAGACCGTTGTCAGCTACAGCATCACCGCAATCAGTCAGCCTGATGAAGCGGATCAGGTCCAGTCCCACATCATCAAGGTCGAACTGATCTCCGCCGGATACCGCTGGATTTACCGGATCCCCTCCGGTAGTGGGCGTTACACCTGCAAGTCCTTCAAGGGTGGTTGCGTTCCAGGGAAACTGAATCCAGTATTGACCGTCTCCGCTGACCTCCACAAAAGCGCATTCCCGAAAGTATCCCGACGAGGTTTCCATTACATTCTCGAATACTGTAAAATCAGCTCCGGGGCCGTTGATGATGCTGTTATCAGTGAACTCCAGTACAACCCATCCATCTGCGCCCAGGGTAAGAAGGTTGTTTTCTCCAAATGAAGGAAAAGTTGGAGTTGCTGCCGAATCCGGGGGGCCCAGAATATTGTCAGGATAATACGACTGACCGTAGCCGGCACCCGGTCCATATTCTACTGCCGGGGAAGCGTCTGCCCATGGATCGGCCAGTATGCAGAGCAGCATCAGGGGAATCATCTCCCTGTTACCGCGAATCTGGTGTTTGAGGTACCGCTGTTCACTGTGTACAGGCCTGTTGTGAGGTTGGTGATGTCCATTGTGCTTGTGCCGTTGTCTCCGGCAACCGATGAAGCAGCAACCCTTCCTGTAATGTCAAAGACTCTGACTGATGCTCCCGGAGTGGCTCCGGATACAGTGATAGCATTGACTGCCGGGTTGGGAGACACTGAAATTGAGATTCCGGTTTCAACGGTCCCGTCTTCAATACCCAGCCAGGATCCACTTACTGCAATGGCTGCCGGTGAGGTAACAGAGTAGGTGTGAACAAGAGTTTCAGTGGTGTTATATACTCTTACTTCTCCACTCATTCCGTCTGAAACCCAAAGGTATCCGCTTTCATCAACGGCCATGCCGTTACCGCCTGTGCAGAAAGGATTGCTTGAATCGTGAAGGATCTGGAGAGTGTTCATGTCAATGGAGTAAACTCCGGCACCCCATGGATCTGACACATAAAGAATGCCGTTTGCGGCAACACTGAATGCAGGAAAACCGCCAACAATCAGTTCAGCGGTGATGTCACCTGTTGAGAGATCAATTACAACAACAGATCCTTCGTCACTGCCGTAAGTACCGCTGCAGGTTGTGAACAGCTTTCCGTTACCGTCACAGATAACGGACTGGCAGTTAACAGCTGCGGTCAGAGTATCAATCGCTTCTCCTGTGTTTATGTTTGCAACCACCACCGATTGACCTGTGCCCCAGCCTCCGCAGGCTGTATAGAGCAGGTTGTTTTCAGTGTCCATCCACTCCGGGTTGGGTCCCACGCCTTCAATTGAAGAGACAATTGCCATCGTGGTGGGGTTTACTATTGAGATAGAGTTGTTCAATGCCGCGGAAACGGCCAGGTTGCCGTTTGTCAGTGGAAGTGAAGCCCAGCAGTTCCAGCCGGAACCGATTCCCAGCTCAGTCAGTGTCCATGTTCCCAGTTCGAATCTCTGGAGTGTACCTGCGTCAACTCCTGAATTCACAACGAAGGCGAACCCGTCGTGAATGATTAAATCATTGGGGTATGTGTGGAGAGTTCCCACAGATGGAGTAACAGTTCCTGTTTCCGTGTCGATGTGTGCCAGATTCTCGCCACTGATTATCAAGGCATCCCCTGATATCAGAGCCAAAAGGATCAGGCCGATTGCGAAAGAGCTCATTTTAAACTCCTGATTTCGGCCGCGTGAAAAAATGCAGGGAATATCCCTCCACCCTTCCCGCGAAGGTGAAGATAAACAACTGCCGACAGAAGGTCTTCTGGCTTCCGGACTGCCTACTCCCGCGCCTTCTCGCATTACTGCAATGGCTCGTTATTCCTGCGGTTTCGTTTCCGGTTACAGCGGCGGGGCCGCGCAGGATTTTAACCTGCTTCCCTGACGCTGCCGACAGTAGTAATATATTCAACGTCTGGAAAAAGGGGAAAAGAATGGGAGTTTTTTTCAAAAAAGTTCACAGGATCGTTTCAATGATTCCACCGGGAACCGTGATGACCTATGGACAGATCGCGGCCATGGCTGGGAATCCACTGGCTTCCAGAGCGGTTGGATATGCCCTTCGAGCAATACCCGCCGGAATGGAGTTGCCCTGGCATCGGGTGGTGAACTCAAAGGGTGAGATAAGCTCGCGGAGAACGGTGCAGGGAGATTATGACAGATCGCTTCAGAGGGTACTGCTGGAGAGTGAAGGGATAGTATTCAGTGATACCGGCATAATGGATCTGAAAAAGTATCAGGTTTTTAAAGAGCATCCTGCTCTTTGATGTATTCCTATCAACAATCATCCGGAGCATTGGCAGGGCCCGAGTCAATGATGATTGGCGAGTTGTCGGCCATTGCGATTTTTATGCTTTCCAGACCCTTTAAAACACATTGCCTGGGGCAGCCAATATTCATTCTCATGAAGCCGTCTCCACCGGGACCGAACATTATTCCGTTTGTAAGAGCAAGGCTGGCCTTTTGAACAAAGAACGCTGCTAATTCCTCGTCATTCAGTGCCAGTTTCCGGCAGTCAAGCCAGAGGAGAAATGTACCTTCCGGTTCAATAACGGAAATTTCCGGGATGTTTTCCTGAAGAAATGTTTTTACGGTCAGATAATTTTGCCAGAGGTAGGGAAGAAGTTCATCCAGCCATTGCTCTCCGTATTTGTATGCTGCCTGCGTGCCCACGATGCCAAAGATATTAGACATATTCAAGTGGAGTCTTTCAAGAGCCAACTTGAATTTATTTCTGATGTTGGTATTCGGAATAATGTTTACAGAGAGTTGAAGACCGGCAAGGTTGAAGGTTTTGCTGGTCGCAAATGCCGCAATTGTTCTGTTTGATAGAGCCTTGCTGATCGTTGCCGTGGGAATGTGTTTGTATGGTTTGAATATGATATCGGCGTGAATTTCATCGGAAAACACCAGCAGGTTATATCTTTCACAGACATTTCCAAGCCGCTCCAGTTCTTTAGCTGTCCAGACTCTTGAAACAGGATTGTGGGGAGAGCAGAACAGAAACATTTTAGCTGATTCTGCCTTTTTCTCAAGATCCTGCCAGTCTATTTCGTAGTGACCGTTTTTCAAAACGAGTGGATTGTCCAGGAGCTTTCTGTGATTCAGTTCCACCGAATCCTTAAAAGGAAAATAAACAGGAGATTGAATAATTATGCCGTCCCCGTTTTTTGTAAACTCCTGCATGGCCAGGTTCAGGGCAGGTACAACGCCTGGAGTTGTAACTATCCATTCTTTTTTAATGAGCCAGTTGTATCTTCTTTTAAACCAGCCAATAACAGTAGAGTAGAATTCGTCAGATTTTGCCGTATATCCAAAAACACCATGAGCAGCTCGTTGCACAATAGGGATCAGTATCTCTGGAGGTGCCTTAAAGTCCATGTCTGCCACCCACATAGCATGAAGTTCGGTCTTTCCGAAGAAGGCATTCAGGTAGTCCCATTTAATGCAACTCGTATTTACCCTGTCTATTTGTTTATTGAAATCATATTTCATCTTTTCTCCGAAAATGGTTCAGGGTGTTTATCTCAGAGTGTATTCTACAACAGAAATCACAAAGCTCGCAAGGGATTGACTTTTACTATTAAAATATATCTATTTACTGTGGCGACAGGGGGTTATATGAAGACTGGTATTTTATGTCTGGTTTTGCTTGTTACGGTCACTGTGTGTGCCAGCGGCGGGGAGCCTGAGGTTCTCTGGAGTGCCAGATTTCCTGACTGCGGCGGTTCAGTTGTGTGGGATGCCGCAGAAACTTCGCCTGGAGGATATATCGCAGTTGGTGAAGTTTGTACTGGTACAGCAGGGGAAAAGGCACTGAATATATGCAGAGTGGATGGTGACGGATTAATTCTCTGGGAGAATACATCCCTCAGTCTTGGAAACGCGTCCGCGCATTCCATTGAAGGGTTGGCAGACGGGTTTGTTATCTGTGGCGTTTGTTCTGACTCTTCAGGTAAACACGGTCTGGTTCTCAGAGTTGACGAAAACGGTAACACCTTGTGGAGTACAGATGTAGGCTATGAGTATGATGACGCTTTGTTTGATTTATGTCTCTCTCCGTCCGGCAATATTCTTGCTGTAGGGTATTCCTTAAACAGAGAGACAGCGGATAATGATATTTTTGTTGTCTGTGTATCTGATTCTGGAAATGTTCTCTGGCAGAAAAGATATGTGGCCCCTGAATATCAAACAGCTTATTCTGTCATACCATCAATTGATTTTGGCCAGGGATATATTCTTACAGGATCTGACAACGGAAATATTTTCCTGATGGAAATAGATATTCAGGGGAACTGGAGTTGGAAATCAAACCATCACCTCGAGGGGAATCAGATCGGTAGAAGCGTGACTGCGTCTTTTGGGGGAGAGTACATAGTTGCTGGAAGCACCAGAGGAAGCAGTGGTTTTTCAGATGTTCTTCTGGTTTTTTTTGACGGAGACGGGAAAGTTAACAGAGATCATGTCTGGGGTTCTGATGGACCGGATAATGCCTATTTCATTCAGGAAGTATCTCCGGCCGGATTTGTTGTTCTTGTGAATTTCAATACCGGAGCTGGAGAAGGCTACCGGCCTTATCTTTTCAGATTTGATCCGTGGCTTTCTGTTGTCTGGACGGTGGAAATTGCAGACCGCGATGCTCTCTGTTATTCCCTGACGCGGACTTCTGATGACGGATTTCTTGTAACCGGTAAGATATCCTCTGCCGAAGGGGGTACAGACTATTCTTCCTGTGTTGTCCGGTTATCCCCTGAAGACCTGTTCAACTGGGAATAGTTCTTTCAGGGCATTAACCATGCTGATTGCACCTTCCAGCACTTGTGCCGGTCCTGTTGCGGTCATGTACGCAGGCGTTGTTACTATTCTGTTTTTTTTATCTGTGTAAGCTTGATCCGCAGGACAGTCAACATGTTCACAACCCATGTCTCTTATTTTTCCGGCAGTAATTGAATCTGTCCCGATGGTAACTGTTATACCGGGTATACATCTTGCCACCAGAGTAGGGGCTATACACATGGCTCCAATGGGAATTCCCCTCCTGTGCGCACTTTTAAGGAAAAGGTCAACATCCGGATGTGCCTTACAGGATGCGCCCCGCACAGCAAAATCACAGAGAGTTAACGCTGCTCCCAGCCCTCCTGGAATTACAATGGCATCAATTTCATTGAGAATGTCCTTACTCAGTTTCTGAATTTTTCCTCTGGCAATTCTGGCACTTTCCTGCATTGTATTTCTTGATGGAATATCCTGTCCGTTCAAATATGATATTGTTCTCTTTTGGGGAGAGTCGGGGGCAGTGAAAACAATTTCCCAACCTTTCTGATCGATTGCTATGATGGCAGAGACGCTTTCATGAATTTCAGAGCCATCCATGTTGCCGCAACCCGATAGGAGTACTGCTATTCTGGGCATGTTTTTCTCCTTTATTTGTGCGTATTGAAAAAAATTGCTTTCCGGGTTATCTAATGGGTATCATATACAACTTGTTAATTGGAAGGGAAACACCATGAGAATAGTTAAAATGCTCTGCCTGACAGCGTTTCTTGCAGCGGGACAAGGTTGTTACTACGGCTCAATGACAGGAGCGCGGACGCTTGGAGAAAACCACATGACCGTAACCGGAGCTGTTGCTCTCCCAGCTTACTTTAATGCGGATGACCGAAGGGAAGCGGGAGAGAATGAAATTGATGATGTACCTGCTTCGCCCAGTGTAATCTTTCTTTCCGGTGCCAGTAAAAAAATAGATATTGGTATTTCCGGACGAGCTTACGGTATTGGGCCTCTGGTAAGGGTAGGCGTTTTCAATCCGGAAGAAAAAGAGGCCCTTTCTCTTGTTGCCGGGGCAAGCTATATCATACCGGCCAAACTTCTTGCCACGCAGTTTGGAGTTTCAGCAGGATATCTGTTTGGTACATCCCTTGAAGTGTATGCAGGATGGGACGGCGGGTATGGCCCGGATGTGATAAATATTCCCGAGGACGCTGACGGCAACAATGACTGGGATGAGGTGGAAAACAAGTTTCACCACAGCATTAACGCTGGTGTGATGTACGGTCTTTCGGCGGGTGAAGAGGAATGGATGCCTGAGTCAATCGGCTTTGAATTCGCGATACCCATGGATCTTACAAGAAACCTTGTAATGTTTGGTCTTGCAGTTAGTTATTAGAAAACCCGGTCGCCGAAGCAAC
>JAUVJW010000072.1 GCA_030596465.1 Candidatus Fermentibacteraceae bacterium
AGGAGCAGTTTGGTAATCCGTCAAGTTTTCATACTTTTGGAAGCTTGCAGATGGAAGCAATTGAAAAGGCGAGAGGTCAGGTTGCTCGTCTTCTGGGGGCAGAATGCGAGGAGATCTATTTTACTTCGGGTGGAACAGAAAGCGATAATCAGGCTTTGAGGGGTGCAGTAAGGATAGATCCGACCAGAAGGGGAATTGTTACTTCTGCGGTGGAACATCCTGCTGTTCTTGAAACGGCGAAAGCGCTGGAAGAGGATGGTTGTTCTCTGGGCATTGCTGAAGTGAACAGGAATGGAGAACTTGATCTTGAAAGCCTGAAAGAGCTGGTTAACAGGCAGACCGCCATAGTTTCCATTATGGCAGCCAACAACGAGACAGGGGTAATAATGCCCCTGAAAGAGGCAGCGGAGATAGCTCACGAAGCGGGAGCATTATTTCATACTGATGCAGTTCAAATGGTGGGAAAAAATCCAATTGATGTTCATTCTCTTGATATTGATCTCCTAAGTCTATCCGCCCACAAGTTGCACGGCCCTAAGGGTGTTGGGGCCATATACATAAAAAAAGGAATAAATCTGCCTCCAATGCTTACCGGAGGCCACCAGGAGAAAGGTGTCAGATCCGGCACATATAATGCTCCGGGAATTGTGGGGATGGGAAAGGCTGCCGAACTTGCCCTTACCCACCTGGCGGATACAGCAGCAAAGGAAAAAATCCTCAGGGAAACATTTGAAAAGCGCGTACTGGAGAGTTGCCCCGGTTCCTTCGTGGTTGCCGGGGGCGCGACCCATCGTCTGCCGGGTACAGTAACAATAATTTTCAGAGGTATAGAAAGTGAAGCAGTGCTTACTCTGCTTGATATGCAGGGCATCTATGCTTCATCCGGATCTGCCTGCAGTACTGGCAGTAATAATCCCAGCCATGTTCTTTACGCAATGGGAGTTGATTACGCCCAGGCGAACAGCGCACTGAGATTCAGCCTCAGCAGGTACACCACAGAAAAAGAAATTGATCGTACCGTTGAACTTCTATCCATGTTTGTAGAGAGGCTGAGACGAATTTCTCCATACACCGAATAAACCATTCAACCTGTGAGCTGTCGTTACAAAAGGCTTACGGGTTAGAACTTTTTAGAAGCCTTCTCCCGTCCAGCTCACACCTGTATAAATGTTGAAGTTCTCATAATCGGCAAGGCCTATGTTTATGCCACCGTCAATAGCGAGGTTTTCCTGCAACAGGTATTGTACTCCGCCTCCAGCTTTGAACATTGAAGTGGTGGAACCGTTCATTGCGGCATAAAGCAGAATATCAGGGGTAACAAAACTTGATCCTCCGGCGGTAAAATACATGATATCCGAAATCGTGTCATCGAAGGGGTTTCTTCCTCCGTTCAGCGCGTACTCCGCGGATAGAGAGAGGCGGAAGTCCAGGAATGTTGTGCTGGTGACCCCGCCAACAGCAAGTTCCGATCCCCTGTCCCGGTGTTTTTCTCCAGAGGGAAAAGTTAGTCTTCCAGTAAATTTGAGAGCAGTTCCTCCTCTGGCCTTCTCGTACAACCACCCACCGGAGAGGGTTATATCGCCTATGATTGATCCATCATAAGGCTTATCAACAGGAACCATAGGAATAACCGCGCCGACTTCAATGTCTTCAGTGACTCCCCAGCAACACTTTAGAGGGACACGAAGAATTGATCCGTCATCAGTATCGGTGTACTCGATACTCATACCTGCCCTGAGTAAGCCTGCTTCAAGAATATCTGAGCACGGAAGGCCGGGCCATCCGGAAAGACCGCCGGGACCCATGGACCACGAGGCGGAAAAAGCTACGACAGTTGTGACCAAGAGAATCAGTATAGATTTCTTCATTATTCCTCCGGGGTTAACAATCACTTTTGTGTTATGCAAATATATTATGTATGGAATATAGGTTGCAGATAAGCGGAGGGGATAATGAGAACAGGTGAAATATGTATTTTAGCATCAATGACAGTGTTTCTTGCCGGAGGAATATTTACAGCCGTTAAAGCCATGCCTGATATGACAGAGCTTGATCCGGAGAGTCGTCCTCTTGAGGAGCTTTCTCTGTATGACCAGCTGAAACAGGAAATACAACTCTATCACTTCGGCAATGTTCCCAGGGAATCCTTTTCAGGAGATACCACCGTCTGGGTTGTTGATCTGGATCACAACATGTACAGCCTTCCTCAGGCGAATCTTCACGTTACCAGAGTTCTCAGAAGACTGGGTTTTAATGAGATTATTGTTAGTGAAAGAATTCAGGGGGGAATGGTTTTTAACGCGGTTTTTCCCAACGGACAGCCGATTCAAATTCATTTCACGGCACCGCGATGAGAATGTCACTGAAGTAGCAAAATCCGGCTGAGGTGGTCAATACGCTTGACTTTCTTTATCTTCCTTCACTTCTGAGAAGAGATATCGCGGGTAACTGCGAGAGCTTCTGGTTAGTTGATAAATTTGTAACTACTGATGTAATAAATAATTAGCTGAATAGTCGAACACAGATGAAGGGGAATCCAATGAAGAGAGCCGACAAGTGGAGAATTTACAGCTCCGCGTTTGTACTGGTGATGGCACTGTTTCTTATCTGGCCTACAGTGAAATGGTATTCACTTCCGGTTACAGAAAGAGACCGGGCTGAAGCAAGTGTTCAGCCGGAAACAACCAACCCTTATCTGAGAGGGCTTCTTGATGACATTCAGGAAGAAGGAGGAGAGACTCTTCTTGAGGATTACAGAGTGTTGCATCAGTCAAGCGTTGGTACAATAAAGCTTGGACTTGATCTTCAGGGCGGAATGTATCTTGCTTACACAGTGGAGCCTACGCCGGGTCTTGATTCAGACGAGGCTCTCGATCAGGCTCTTGAGATTATCAGAAACCGAATAGATGAGTTCGGAGTTTCAGAACCATCCATTACCCGCCAGGGAAATGACAGGATAATAGTTCAGCTTCCCGGGGTAAGGGATCCTGCCAGAGCTCGCGCAATTGTTGAGAGACAGGCTCTTCTTGAATTCAAGATTGTTGCTTATCCCAATGCTGAACATCCATCCCCCTCCAGTATTTCAGTGATCAGGGAGATCGAGGCTGTTCTCGGAGACGAGGTTCCCGAGGAGATCGCTACAGAATCGACCGAAGCTGAAGAATTCTCTCTTCCCGCGGGCGGTGACGATCTGACTTTACCCGCGCCTGATAACGCAGAAGAATCTGTTCTTCCCGCCATAGAGGTTGCGGGTACTCTCAGTTCACTGCTTGCTTCTGCCGACCAGAGTGAAGCAACGGTTCTCAGCATAAGACCTGGCGACTGGGTGATCACGCAGGGAGAAGAACTTGATGCCTTACAGACTATCATAAACCGTGATGATGTTAAAGCTATTCTCGCCGAAGCGAACCTGAAATTCGTTTTTGGGAAAGCTACTGTTATGGCTGATGGCACTTCCATGATGAGTGTTTTCCTGGTTCCGGATGATTCCGGTCGCGGCTGGGACAGACAGTCAGACATTGATCTGCCTCATTACCGTCTTACAGGAGCAAATCTCACAGATGTACGAATAAGGATGGGAGATCAGAGTTCAATTAGCAGAGACCCCTACCTCCTGCTTGAATTTGACAGCGAAGGAGCTTCCAACTGGGCGCGGATAACCGGTGAAAATGTTGAAGAAAGAGTTTCCATTCTTCTTGATGGCAGAATTTATTCTGTAGCTACAATACAGGAGCGAATCACCGGAGCGGGAACCCGACTTTCCGGAGCCTTCTCTGTTGAGGAAGCCCGTGACCTTCGTCTTGTGTTGAAGGCTGGAAGTCTTCCGGCAAGACTTGTCATCGCAGAAGAACAGACAATCGGACCCAGCCTTGGCCAGAAAGCCATTCACAATGGTTTTATCGCAGGAATTGTTGGTTTTGCATTAATTGCCACATTTATGGTTATCTACTACGGAGCCAGTGGTTTTGTTGCTGTACTTGCCATTCTCTTTGATATGCTCATTATTATGGGGTTTCTCTGTTTTCCAGGGCCACTGGCAAGACTGGGAGCTTCCGGACTTAATGCCACGCTGACCCTTCCTGGTATTGCCGGTATTATTCTTACAATCGGTATGGCAGTTGATGCCAGTGTGCTGATCTATGAGCGTATCCGCGAGGAGCTTCGCTCCGGTAAAGGAATCCGCACCGCGGTTGATGCCGGCTATGCAAGAGCTTTTGTAACTATTATGGACGCAAACATCACAACCTTCATTACTGCTCTTGTTCTCTACAAATTTGGAACCGGTCCCATCAGGGGATTTGCGGTAACTCTTTCCATAGGTATTATGGCATCTATGTTCTGCTCTCTGGTATTCACCAGATCAATATTCAGCATGATGCTTGCACAGGTGAAAAGAACAAAAATCAGTATAGGCAAGATGGCCTTCATAAAAGATGCCCATTACAGCATTACAGGATTACGCAAGAAAACCTACGTTGTCTCTCTTGCCATGATCCTTATAGGGCTTATTGCCTTTTTCGCTAACGGTGGGCTTAACCTCTCTATCGACTTTACAGGAGGTCTTGAAACAAATGTGATTTCCACAGAGTACGAGACCACGGATCAGCTTGGCGCGGCCCTTACTGCGCAGGGGCTTGAGAGTGTTCAGATACAGTCTCTTCAAGACTGGGACGGAGACGGTCACGCTTTTGTTATCAGAACATCCACCAGCGACAAGGATGTTGTATACAATGCTCTTGGCCAGGAAAACTGCACTTTGATGGAGGACGAGGGCGGAAACGCAGAAGCTTCATTCATCAAGCAGATCGGTCCCCGGGTAGGAGCTGAGCTTAGATCAAAGGCTGTGGATTCAATTCTTATGGCCATGTTCTTCATTGTTCTTTACATCTGGTACAGATTCCAGTTCAAATGGGGAGTGGCTGCGGTTGCGGCTCTTGTACACGATGTTCTGATCACCGTGGGAATTCTTGCACTGCTCCGGGTAAATGTAAGTCTTACCATTATTGCGGCGCTGCTTACCATAGTTGGTTACTCGATCAACGATACCATTGTGGTGTTTGACAGAATTAGAGAAGACAATCGTCTTAGAAAGGGCAAAACCTTTAACGAAACGGTTAACAAGGGTATCAATGAAACCTTGAGCAGAACCATTGTAACTTCTGTTACTACATTTGTTTCGGTGCTTATGCTCTTCATCTTCGGTACCGGAGACATCAGGAATTTCGCCCTTACATTGATGATAGGTATCATCGTTGGAACTTACTCCTCAATATTTGTTGCGAGTCCGATACTTATTGACTGGCATGCAAGACTGAAGAGAAAATAGATAGAATTCATCAGACAGTCAGGGGAAGGGCAAATGCCCTTCCCCTGATCTTTACTCTTTGGGAATTGAGATCACAGCACGGGCTCCGCAATTATTTACATTGGAAAGAGAAAGAGATCCACCGTGTCGTTCTGCTATTCTGCTGACTATGGAAAGACCAAGACCAGAGCCGCTGCTGTCATGGCCTTTGACAAACGGGTTTACAGCTCTTTCGGCAAATCCCGGCGGGAAACCGGGTCCATCGTCTGTTACGACAATATTAACAAAATCTTCCTGTGCTAAAACACTGAGAGTAACCGTACTGGTTGCATAGCGAACTGCATTCCGAATAAGGTTGGAAACAGCTCGAAGGAGCAGTCTGTGATCTCCGGAAACAGTGGAGTCCGCATGAGTCGATAAGAAGGTTATCTTCACCTTTGAATCCGGGGTTTTTTCTCCGTCAGCAGCTCCCAGACAAATATCGTTAAGAGAAACCTGTTCTTTAACCAGTGCACCTGCGCTGCCTATTCTGTTAAACTCAAGCAGTTCGGAAACCAGCCTGTCCAGCTCGAAGAGGTCCTGTTCCATAAGTCCCAGTTTCTCTTTTACGGTCTGGGGATTCTCCCTGGCAAGTTCCAGAGCGAAGCTCAACCGGGCCATTGGAGTTCTCAGCTCATGGGCAACGGCATTCAAAAGTTCATTGTGCGAATCGAGAAGGGAAATAATCTGATCTGCCATTTTGTTGAACCCGGAACCGAGTTTGTCTATTTCATCACTGCCGGAAGAAACCGGATACCTTGCGGTAAAGTTGCCTTCTCCAAATTCCCCGGTGACCTGCCTTAATGTTGAAATTCTGGAAAAGACAGACCTGAGCCCCAGAGCAAGCGCAAGAGCCTGTGACAGGAATAACCCCAGGGCGAAGAGAATGAGAACGCTGAATCTTGCTGGAGCGACTCGACTGGACGCAAGCAATGAAAAATCGGCACCATGGGGTTGAATCAACCGGACACCCCTCCATTCTCTTTCATTTTGAGGGGGGTGTCCCGGCATTATTGGAGGACGCTGAGAGTTTCTGAAAAAACGGAGCACAATATCCATTGAATCAGCAAGAGCTTCAATCTCCGGTCCAGCGGGGTTCTGCATATTCATTACAATCCGCTCGAACTCATCGATTTTCTCTGCTCTTATCCGTTCAAAGTAAGCAGGCAGTACGGAAAATGATATCCAGATGGAAAATACAAGAGTCGCCAGTGTTGTTACGGCAAGAACCAGGTAGATCTTCCAGTAAAGTTTCATGAGGGAACTTCTTCGGATGGCGGTGATACAAGGTAGCCAAGTCCACGAACAGTTTTAATCATGTCTCCGTGTTTCTTCAGTTTTCGGCGAAGCCTGGAAACTAGAACATCAACAGATCTATCGAAGGAATCAAAGTTGATACCACGGAGTTCCTCTACAAGAACATTCCTTTTCTGAACGCGACCGGCTCTTCGTGCAAGTAAAACCAGCAGATCAAACTCTGTGGTGGTGAGGTCAAGGGTGTTTCCATCAAGAGATACAATTCTTCCGGGAACATCAATTGTAATCGGGCCCACCTCGATCATCTCAGAATTGAGATCGGAACTGCTTCGCCGAAGCAGGGCTCTTACCCTTGCCAGGAGTACCCTGGGGGCAACCGGCTTGCCAAGATAATCATCTGCCCCCAGCTCAAGACCGGTAACAACATCTACATCATCTTTCATGGCTGTAAGCATCAGTATAGGGCCGCGCCATCCCTCTCTTAGAGAGCGGCATACATCCAGTCCACTGATATCCGGTAACATCAGATCAAGAATAACAAGGTCAGGACGTCCCGCGACAACTCTTTTTTTTACATTGGCTCCCCGGTGAAGCACCTCTATCTTAAAGCCCTGACTGGACAGATATTCGGAAAGAAGAGAAGCAAGTGGAACATCGTCCTCTACAATGAGTATCTTTTCCTGCATAGTACCTCCTGTTGACAATGAGCAGATCTATTCTATTCTATTGCTCGCGGGAGATTGAAGCAATCACACAGAAAGGGTACAAATATGGGAATTTTTATTGCAACAGCTATTATGCTGTTAGTACCGGCCTACGAAGGAGGTTCGGCATATACGCTACAGCCGGTCGGTATAGATTTCGGATACCTTCCTGATGAAATCTGTCCTCTGGTTGAGGGAGTAATGACAGAGGAAAGCGGAGCTCTTGCCGGTCAGCCCAACAGTCTTGGGATGAGTTTTGGTCTTTATTACTGGAAAACGGAAAATCAGATTGAAGACAAAGATTTCTGGATTGAGGAAAAACTTTCCAGTGTTATTCCCCCGAATTTAATGGAAACCATTCGAATCTCCACTCCCACATGGGCAGAGGGAAGTGCAGGTACAGATATCCGGGGGTCACTTTCTCTCGGACTGATGTCGGATATCAGCTTTACTTTTTCACCTTCCGGGGGAGTAATGGGCAGAGGCAGAGCTTATGGCATCTTCAGGAATGGCTATGCTGTTCTGATAATGATGTACGGACCATCTGAATCCAACCCGCAGAACTTTCTGGAACAGATAGTGGCTTTCGCAGTACTCTGTGAATAAGAGGCAGTTACAAGAAAGCCGCACAGTTGGTTATTTAAATTGTGCGGTTTTCTTTAGAACAAGAAATCCCACAGCGAGATAAAGCGCAGAGTGAGCAGATACGGCCAGGGAAAGATCCCAGCCATTACTCAGAGAATCCACTGTGGTGACCATATCGCCAAGAGGAGCGATGAACCAGTGGCTGACGGGTGAACCGGAAAGACCCGGCAGCAGAGCAAGGCTGAAAAG
>JAUVJW010000138.1 GCA_030596465.1 Candidatus Fermentibacteraceae bacterium
CATAAAGGTTTCACAGTCGGCTATAATCCTCGTAGATTATTGTCAAATAGCGGTGCTATTCTCCTCAAATCTCCAAGAATTCTAACTCGACCGTGAAGCCTTTCTACTCAACGCCCATTGTCGGTCACGCTCCTCGCGGGACTTGCTCTTTGTTCTGTAATTGTTCATTCTTAATGCGATGTTTTTCTAAACTCCAGAACAATGGGGAGAGTGGAATATGGATCGTATCAAGAGAATTAAACGGCTTATAGCTGCTATCCCAAAACTTAGTGATTATCGCCTGGAGTTGGTTGACACGGTTGTTGATGTATTTCAACAGCCAAAGGACTTTTCAGTCTCCCCTCAAACTGATATTTTCAACAGCTCTATTGTTGATGATTTTGGCGACATACTGAGACTTCATCATTGTTTCTCTCGAGAGCCTTTTTCCAAAGACAAATTTGAATATGCGCTGGAAAGTGTTTTTAGAGTTGCGGAAATATCTGCGAACTCAGCACCAAGGGGACAACGCGGTTATGATATCGTAATTGATGGGCAGAGAATTTCCCTTAAAACCGAAGCTGCTGCAAGCATTCGAATTAATACGATTCATATCTCTAAATTCATGGAGCTTGGCGGGGGTGAATGGGGTGACAATCCGAAAGATCTGATTGGGCTGCGTGACCAGTTCCTGAAAACACTTTCTACATTCGACCGAATCCTGATGCTTAGAGCTTTGAAGAAGGGTAAACCTGACTATGTATACGAGCTGGTTGAGATTCCAGTTGTTCTACTGCGAGAAGCCAGAAATGGTGTTTTGAAGATGAAGTCAGACAGCTCTCAATTTCCAAAACCAGGATACTGCTATATCGGAAAAGGACAAAAACCTAAGTACTGTCTGTATTTTGACGGCGGCGGAGAAAGAAAACTGCAAATAAAAAAGCTTCAGAAAGCACATTGTATTCTTCATGCATCATGGACTTTCGCACCGCCTAAGAGAATTTAACAAAAAGATCCGGTTGAAGTAGTGACAGTCTTTTTTTTGCTATAGCGGTATAGGTTTCTTTCAGTTCAATCCCCATGCATCTGCGCCCCGTCTCAATTGCCACAACACCTACTGTTCCACTCCCGAAGAAGGGATCCAGGATTACTCCTTCCAGAGGGCAGCCTGCATAAATACACGGTCTGACCAGTGCTCGAGGGAAAACAGCAAAATGTGCTTCTTTACAGGGCTCAGTGTTGATTTGCCAAACAGTTCTCTTGTTTTTTAGACCTTTGCCATCACCACGAGGTTCTTTAATTGCATTCTGATCGAAGTAGTATCTTTCGCTTTTTGTGAGCATGAAAAGATATTCATGAGATACTGTTACTCTGTCTTTGACAGATTCCGGCTGGCAATTTGGTTTCTGCCAGATGATATCTGACCGTAGATACCAGCCATCCTGCTGCAATGCCATTGCAAGCATCCATGCTACGCCAATCAGATCTTTCTTCTTTAAACCCTTTGGCGTATCTGGTCGATAGCCCATTGCGCGTCCTGCGTTTTTTGCATCAGAATCTCTCCACTTTCGACCCCCGGAAGTATAAGTATTTCCGATGTTTAGCCAGAATGTTCCCTCCGCCTTAAGGGTGCGCCTTACTTCGCGGAATACTTTTACAAGTTCTGAGATGTAATCATTGATGTCATCTTCAGCACCGATCTGTCCCATTAGCCCATAGTCACGCATTCCCCAGTAAGGAGGAGAAGTTATACAACTGTCGAATGTGTTGTCTGGGATAAGCGCAAGTTGTTCTCTCGCGTCACCAGCAACAATGTGTACCGGTGTTTCGTGAGAGCAGTGAATTGGATATGAGCTGGTGCTTTGGAAAAACGGAGTATTCATTACCGGATACTCCTGTCTTTTGTATCTGGCAAACACTCAGGGTGATACTCAGCGACAACCGAAGCCAGAACGCTGATAATGAAAGCGTGCAGGGTCATGTCAGATTCTATAGCCATCATTTTCAGTGCCTTATGCATAGTGATATCAATATCAATGGGGAATGTCTTCGTAAGCTTCTTTTGTTTATTGTGGCCCATGTAAGTAAACTTAGTAGAGTTACTACACTAAGTCAAGTGTCTCAGGTGAACTCAGGCTTCAGCAAATAGAGTTTTTTCCCTGACGTAGACTACCTGGCCGGGGCCTCCGCCCTTCATGCGCCTGACATACTTCGCAAGAGTCCAGTCAACGGGAACCACGCCGTTGGTGGTGCTGTGCTTCACGGCAATACGGGCAGCCTGATCCATAACTACAGTACCGGGATTGTCGGCTCTGCCGTCCCGTTTGAGTATCACATGAGCCCCGGCTACGCCACGGGCATGGAGCCAGATATCTTCTCTGCCCGCTATCTTGAATGTAAGGTTATCGTTCTGCTTTGCATTCCTGCCAACCAGGCAGCGCCAGCCACCTTCCAGGATGTACTCAAGAGGGGCACCGGTAGTTTTCTTTTCGGGTTTTCCCAGTCTGGTCAGATGTTTTGTTACTTCCTGATCACTCATTGTATCAAGTCGATTTTGTATGTCTTCAAGGTAGCCTGTGCGCTCCATTGAAGCAAGAATGCGTTCTTCAAGACGGTTCTTTTCAAGGTGAACTTTTCCCGCTTTCCTGAAGTATTTGTTTGCATTCTCGACCGGGTTCAGAGACTCCTTCAGTTTGACGGTAATCTCTGTTCCCTGCCAGTCTGTGAGAGTTGTTTCCTTCATTCCTTTTCTCAGGTTTTTTTTGTGGGTTAGTATCAGGTTACCCCAGTTCCTGAGTTCATCGGGGCTGGCAAGACGGTCAAGAGATTTCTGCGAACTTCTTATTTTCTTCTTTTCGGAGGAGAGTCTTTTCTTAAGAATAGTACCCAGTTGCGTTCTTGAAGGGCGGTATTCTTCTTTTTTACTGCCGGCTTCTGGTTTTTCCGGCGGGGCAAGCGGATTCTCTATTTTCTGTCCGTCTCCCAGGCACACAGGGACCTTGCCGAATTGAGTCTGCCACGGGGTGAAATTCTCATCTATCAGTTGTTTGCCCAGCTCTTTCACCGTTTCGGATACAGTTCCGGGGTGGGCAATAATTGATCTGGCTGAAGCCGGGCCGACTCCTTCCAGGTTCTGGTAGAGAAGTTTTGGGGTAACATCTGCCTGAAGGAGCTTCTGCACTTCTTTTGAGCCCCATTCCTCCGGTGGAAATCCTGATGACGGGGGAGATTTGTAGATAACTCCGGGGGATATGGCTCTGAAACGGTTGATACCGGAAAGAACTTTTCTGAGGCAGGCAAGAATTCTGTTGTCCGTCTGCCTTACAAGTATGATGTTTGCGTTCCTGCCTGTGGCCTCGAAGATCAGTCTGATACCGCCTGCGTCATAGGGAGTTCTGCTGGCGAAGTGTATCTCGATCACCCTGTCCACGCCCTGCTGAATCACTTTTTCCACTGGAGCACCTTTCAGATGGTGTTCCCAGGATGGAGAGTCAGGTGGAATTGTGGATGCTTTGTCTGTCCACCAGAGCCCTGGCGAGTCTGGTTTTGCATGAAGGTGCAGCCACCCGATACCGAACCCCAGCGAAAGAGTGGATGACGATGTCATTCCAACTGAGCCGCATGTACGGTTCTTTATTTTCCGCTCTATAAGAGGTCTCAGGGCACTGTAGTATATGCCTTCCATTATTTCATCTTCCCAACAATCAAGCTAAATGTGTTAAGGTGATTCCTCTTTGTGTAAAGTGATTGGAATATGTTTTGCGAAATACAAGAAGTCTTTATCTTTGGTGTAAATGGCAAATTGATTACGAATGCTGACTGCACAGATCAGAAAGTCTGTGTTGGACCCCTGAATTCCATTTGCAGTGCATAAATTGCAGAATCTGGCGGCTGTGACATAGTCTTCCGTTACAATTGGAACATCAGGAAAAGCAGCAAGACGGTTTCTGACTTTTGTGAATCGCGAGTTTTCGCGTATACCGGAAAGAAGTTCCTGACGAACTGATCCAATGATCTCAACTCTGTTATCAGCCACCAGATTGCGTAATTCTACTGCTGTTGTGAATGAATTCTGCTCCGGACGGCGCAGGGCAATAGACCAGACACAAGTATCTACCAGTATCCTCATACCCGATTTCTCTGTTCTTTGTAGTCGTAGTCAGGATCAAATTCTATAGTACCGAACAAGGCCAGAATCTTCTGTTTTTCAAGATACTGGATATACTCGATTAATGCCTGTGTAACCGCTGCTTTCTTTGTGTTGTGTCCCCCCAGTTTAACTGCCTTCAGTATCAGTTGATCATCAATCTGCAGATTAGTTGCCATATCAATTACCTCCACACATAGTATCACACAATGTACTGTGTGAAGTCAAGCCGTTACAATCTGTTACCGGGTTTCAGTGGACAATCGACTCGGCTCTATAGATAATAAGATATGTGTAGAAGCAATTTCACCGAGGGGAATTTTCTTTTATGGAATCTATGACAGGGTTTGGAAACGGTTCGCAAGTTATTGATAAATACAGAATTACTGTCCTTGTTAAGTCAGTAAACAACAAGGGGCTTGGATTGTTCTTCAGGATGCCTCGTGAGGCCGCCCATCTGGAGGAGGCGCTTTACAAGCGCGGAAAAGAACTTTTCTCAAGGGGTAGAATAGATGTTAATGTTTCCGTAGACTCAGATTCGGGCGGAGCTTTGCCCGAACCTGATATTACTCTTGCCAGAGCTTATCTTGAGGGGGCTGACAAGCTGGCGAAAGAGTTTTTCCTGACTTCCAGCCCTGACGCGTTCCGGCTGGTTACACTGTCCGGTATTATGCGAATACCAGATCCATCCGCCGGTGCAGGGTTTGATGAAAATCTGCTATCAGCTGTAGAAGAGGCATTTCAGGGGCTGCTGCGTTCAAGGCGTGAAGAGGGTAATGGCCTTGCTCTGATGTTTGCAGAGAACTTGAAACGGATTGGAGAGCTGTCCGGCCCTGTTGCCGGTACACACGGAGAGCGGGTTGCTCATCTTTTTTCAGAGCGAAAGAAAAGAATTTCTGAACTGCTGGGAGATGCCGTTGCTGATGAAAACAGACTTGCACAGGAAATGGCTCTGTTGTCTGACAGAATAGATATATCAGAGGAGCATCAAAGACTGGCGGCGCATATTCAGTCCGGACTGGCGGTTCTTTCAGATAACGGATGCGGAAGGAAACTGGGCTTCATTCTTCAGGAAATGCACAGAGAGCTGAATACAATGGGTTCAAAAGTGGATAATTCCGAAGCAGTACACCAGGTTATCGAGATGAAAGACATTCTGGGCAGTCTTCGGGAGCAGGTGGCAAATGTTCAGTAGCGGGATGCTTTTTGTTCTTGCGGGGCCGTCCGGGGCCGGAAAGACAACTCTTGCTCATCATCTGGTTGATACATTTCCAGGAACAGACTTTTCCGTTTCCACTACCACCCGTTCTTCCCGCGGTGAAGAAGTGCACGGGAAAGATTATTTTTTCGTGGATGACAGGGAGTTTACCCGCAGAGTGGAGAACTCCTACTTCCTCGAGTGGGCGCATGTACACGGGAAGAGGTACGGTACTGAAGCTTCCTGGGTACGGAAGCAGATGGCACGGGGCAACAGTGTAATCCTTGATATTGATGTTCAGGGAGCGGTGCTGGTCAAGGAAGCAA
>JAUVJW010000192.1 GCA_030596465.1 Candidatus Fermentibacteraceae bacterium
CCCCCCCTCGCAGAGCTTATGCTTTACTTCGCCAGCCGCGCCGCTAATGTTGACCGAGTTATTCGTCCAGCTCTGGACAGGGGAGCCATTGTTTTGTGTGACAGGTTCAGCGATGCCACTTTTGCTTATCAGGGATGGGGAAGAGGTCTTCCACTTGATGGGATGAGGGCAGCCAACGAGCTGGCCACAGGCGGTCTGATGCCGCACCTGACAATACTCATGGATCTGGATCCGGAAGAGGGTTTTAGAAGAATGAACATCTCGGGAAGAAAACTTGACAGGATAGAAATGGAAGATCTTTCATTTCATCGCAGAGTACGGGATGGTTATCGCGATCTTGCCAGCCGTGAAACGGAACGATTTCTCGTGGTGGATGGTATGCTCAGCGAAGAGGAGCAGGATTCATTGATACTGAATGAGGTTCTTAAAAGAATGTAATTAGAAGGGTGATCGATATATGAAAGATCTTGTACCGGGATGGGTTGCTGTAACAACAGGGATGCTGCTTTTCACAACAGCGCTTGTGCTGGGACTTCCGCCGGTTGCTGCTGCTCAGAATGAAGAAACACCTGCAGCCAGAGCCTCATCTCTGGAGCTGTTTTTTGATGTTTACGGCATTACCCGATCATCTTATGTAGATACAGTTCAGAGCAGAGAGCTTGTGGAGGAAGCACTTCAGGGGATGCTGCAATCTCTTGACCCCAACAGTGTTCTTCTAACACCCGAGGAACTGGAAAATCTCCAGATTCAGCTTGAGGGCTCTTTCGAAGGTGTTGGGATTACTCTGGGACAAAGGGATAACTGGCTTACAGTTATTTCTCCCCTGGAGGGAACCCCCGCGTACAGAGCCGGTATGAAGGCTGGTGACAGAATCATTGAGATTGATGGAGTGTCTACGGAAGGAATCACCACAACTGAAGCCGTTTCTTTTATCAGGGGACCCGGTGGTACTGTGGTTAATCTTACCGTTAAGAGACCTGGAATGGACGACCCAATAGAATTTCCCATTGAAAGAGATCTGATTGATTTCCCGTCTGTTTCCGCAAGTTTTATTGTGGAACCCGGTATTGGATACATCCGTCTTTCCCGCTTCAGCGAAGAATCAGCCACTGAGGTTTATAACGCGATCAATGAACTTCGCGATCAGGGCGCGGATAAAATGATTCTTGATCTCCGTGGAAACTCCGGAGGACTTATGCTTCCATCCATTGATGTGGCAGATATTTTTCTTCCAGCCGGGGCAGTTGTCGTGACTACCCGGGGGCAGGCAGTTGGAGAGTATACCTACAGAACCAGACGAGGTGTTCTTTTCGACGGAGAGCTTGTTCTGCTTGTTGACGGAGGCAGCGCCAGTTCCTCCGAAATCCTCGCAGGAGCCCTCCAGGATCAGAATGCCGCAACTCTGGTTGGGACAAGAACTTTCGGCAAGGGGTCTGTACAGTCTCTTTCCGACCTGGGAGAGTACCCCGGACTTGGGCACTATGGTGTTAAGCTCACAACCGCGAGGTACTATACTCCGGATGGAAACAGCATTGACAGAACTCTCCGGGATGATTTCATGGACTCGGACGCGGAGGAAACCTGGGGTATCACCCCCGACATTACAGTTGAACCCGATTCCTTCGGTGTTGACCTGGTCGCGGAACTGGAGTTCGATGGCCACTTCTTCCATTTTGCGGTGGATTACACTCTGCAGAATGAAATAGCACTTGACTTCTGGCCGGATGAAGCCCTCTTTCAACAGTTCAGAGAATACCTGAATGAAGAAAAGATAGAATACACAGAAGAGGAATTTGCTGAAAGCCATTTTTATATAGAGCGTGCTCTTCTTCGGGAAATCGCTTTGCGTGAGTGGCCAATGAGTCGTTACTACCAGGTAACAGCACCTCATGATGACGCTATTGTTCGTGCGGTAGAATTTCTTACGGAGGAGTAGTCGTTATGATAATAAAATTTGGGACTTCCGGATGGCGTGGTGTTATCTCCAGGGAATTCACCTGGGACAGGGCAATGGCTGTGGTAGACGCTATCGCTATAAGACTGAGGGAAACCGGGTACAACAGTATCGCAATCGGGGGAGACTGTCGTTTTCTTTCTCCTGAGCTGGCGGATGCATCTGCCGAAAGAATGGCGGGATACGGATTCAAGGCATATGTTTCTAAAAGAAGCGTGCCCACGCCTGTTCTTTCCCATGCCTGCCGAAAGATGGGTCTTGGCGGTGTTATCAATTTTACCGCAAGCCATAATCCGCCACTTTACAATGGCATCAAGTTCAGTCCTTTTCACGGTGGACCCGCTGATGGCAAAGACACCGCGAGAATTGAGGAACTGATAGTTTCAGGCGCCATTCCCGATAGTATTACAGGCGGTTCTGTCTCAAAAACCGATTTCATAACTCCGTATCTTAAAGATATTGATGAATTTATCAGTGTTGATACCTTCAGAAAAGCTGATTCTCTCAGAGTTGTCTATGATGCTTTCAGTGGAGCCGGCAGTGGGGTTCTTGACCGTAAGCTTATTGAACTTGGCGGTTCTGTTCGAGTTCTGAACGGGAAGAGAGATCCTCTTTTCGCCGGGCGTGAGCATCCTGAACCCAACGAGCAGTGTCTTTCCGATCTTTCTGAAAGTGTCAGACGAAGCGGAGCTTCCCTTGGAGTAGCGACAGATGGTGACGCGGACAGATTCGGAATTGTTGATGAGAATGGGTGCTATGTCACACCTCATGACTTTATGGCTCTTCTTGTGGATTATCTGGCGGAATCCGGCCAGACCGGAAGGGTTGTCCGCTCAATAACCACCGGCAGTCTTCTTGACAGAGTTGCGGAGGCAAGGGGTCTTGATGTCATAGTTACACCAGTTGGATTTAAACACCTGGGGGCTGAAATACTGAAAGGCGGCGTCCTCCTTGCCGGTGAGGAAAGTGGCGGTCTTTCTCTCGGAACCCATGTACCGGAGAAAGACGGTGTGCTGGCCGGTCTTCTGGCGGCTGAAATGGTCTGCCATTACGGTGAAGGCCTTGGTTCCCTTCTTACAAAGCTCTGGGCTGTTCACGGCAGGTTTTACAACACAAGGCTTGACCTTCCTCTGAAGCCGGCAATGAAAAAGTACATTGTGGATAATCTTTTCAATTCAGATATGAAAGAGGCCGCCGGGCTCCCGGTGCAACAGATAAACCGGGTTGACGGTGTTCAACTGGTACTTGATGATAATACATGGGTTCTTGTGCGGCTCAGTGGTACTGAACCTCTTGCCAGAATATATGTTCAGTCACAGAGCGCAGAGGAAAACAAGAGAATTTCCATTGCCCTGGCTGAAGAATTTGGAAAGAACTGATATGAGACTTTTCGAGGAAACCCTGTCTATTCCAATTAATTCTATTCCCCGGGGAGCCACTTTTGAAACATTTACTCTTGAAATGAAAAATGTTCCATGGGATATTCCAGGAGCGGATTTCAGTTCAGAGGAAGGTATTCTGGATCTGGATATTGTGAGAACCGAGTACGAAATTATTGTGAAGGGATTTCTGGAAGCAGACTTCACGGTGCAGTGTGCCAGATGTCTGGCTCCAGTGATATTTCCGGTAACAGTCGGGATAGAAAGAATGTATTCCTGGGATCCCGATATGCTTTCGGATCCGGAAGTTGAACCGGTCTCGCACAATGACGGAACAGTTTGTATATTAGACCCCGTTCGTGAAGCGATTATATTTTCCCTGCCCGCCATGCCGCTCTGTACTGAGAAGTGCAGGGGGCTTTGTCCCAGGTGCGGGATTAATCGTAACATAGAAGAATGTGAACACGGTTTCGAAGCCTGAGCTTCGAGCGTATAAATGAAAGCGAGAGCCAAATGCCCGTTCCAAAAAGAAGGCATTCTTCCACAAGACGCGACAAGGGTCGTACTCACTGGAAGATTGCTGTGAAGTCAACAAGTTCATGTCCTCAGTGCGGAGAGCCGAGACTTCCTCACAGAGTTTGCAAGCACTGCGGTTATTATAATGGCCGACAGGTTACCGAGCCTGTTGAAGATTAGAACTTGAGTAAATCAGTTGTTGTGGCACTTGATGCCATGGGTGGAGATCACGGTCCCGGTGTTGTAGTCGGCGGGGCCGTACGATTTTTCAGGGAAAGCCCGAAGAAGATACAGAAAGATGTAAAGGTTATACTGGTGGGTCACCAGGATACTGTCGCCAGGTTGCTTTCCAACGCCGGTGGTCATAAGTATCCCATAGAAATCCAGCATGCCTCACAA
>JAUVJW010000004.1 GCA_030596465.1 Candidatus Fermentibacteraceae bacterium
GGCATATTGAATTCAAACACCGCGAACATCGTATCGACAACGGCAATGTACTCAGCACATCGGTACTCAAGGGGGCCATCCCCGCTGGGGCTTTCGGTAACAAGATGATTACAGTCTGCATCGAAAACCCGCAACTCCTGGTATCCCTTATCAAGTACAACAAATGTGGAATCGTTAATGAAAACGGCACCGGAAATGTTCCCGAATATTTCGTAATCCTCTCCATACTCGGAGCCGATCGAGTCAACAACAACCAGCTGTCTCTCTTCAACAATCCGCTCTGTCCGAGCAGGAGATAACTGACATGCAAGCAGATTCACAACAGTGGTAATTATTGCTGCAAATGAAATTAATCGACTCATCAATACTCCTGAGCAATTCATTTTTTCTCAGGTAGTGCCTGGTAATTGAATTTGTTCCTGACTCTATAGAGAAAGCCCCGCCCGGCTTGAACCGTGGCGAGGCTTTTCTGAGTAACTGAGGTTACCAGCGGTAGTGGGCGAATGCCTTATTGGCATCGGCCATCTTGTGGGTATCCTCTTTCTTCTTAACGCTTGCGCCCTCGTTACGGGAGGCATCCATAAACTCGGCAGCCAGACGATCCCTCATGGTGTTACCCTTGCGCTTTCTGGAGTAACCGATGATCCACCTCATGGCAAGCGCGTCCCTCTCTTCAGGGCGAACTTCAAGAGGAATCTGGTATGTGGATCCACCAACACGGCGGCTCTTTACCTTCAGGGTAGGACGGACATTGTTCATAGCCTTTGTGAAAACGGAGACAGGATCCTGCCCGGTTTTCTCGGAAATGATATCAAACGCGCCGTATACAATAGCCTCAGCTATTGATTTCTTTCCCTGCAGCATAATGTTGTTAATGAATTTTGCAACAACAAGATTGCCGTACCGCACATCAGGCAGAATTTCTCTGCGTTTTGGTCTGTTTCTTCTCATATTGTGTTCCCCGCTCTATGATTCCCGTTTTGTTCCGTATTTGGAACGGCTCTGTTTTCTACCTTCTACGCCGCTTGTATCCTCAACACCACGAATGATGTGATAACGCACGCCGGGAAGATCTTTTACTCGGCCACCCCTTACAAGAACAACGGAGTGCTCATTAAGGTTGTGTCCCTCGCCGGGAATATATGCTGTAATTTCAAACCCGTTACGAAGCCTCACTCTGGCAACCTTACGGAGTGCCGAGTTCGGTTTCTTCGGGGTGGAAGTGTACACACGGGTACAAATTCCTTTTCTCTGCGGGCAACCAGTGAGAGCAGGAGCCTTGGTCTTTTGTGTCGGCTTTTTGCGCCCTCTTCGCACCAGCTGATTAATGGTGGGCAAACTTTCTCCTTTCGTGGGTCAGCTCGTGCGAGCTGCCGTTTCTCCTTTTACTGTGAGTGCAACTCTATACATGATTAAACTTATCGTCAACCTCTGGCTCCGGTACCGGTACTGGCAGATCGGATCCATCGCTCATGGAAATGGTAAGACCACGATAGTTTTTTACTCCTGTTCCTGCGGGAACAAGGTGTCCTACAATCACATTTTCCTTCAAACCAACCAGTCTATCAAGCTTACCGTTTATTGCGGCGTCTGAAAGAACCGAATTGGTCTCCTGGAAGGAAGCAGCGGAGAGGAAGCTATTCGTTGCCAGTGATGCCTTGGTGATACCAAGCAGCATTACATCACTGGACGCAGGGCGTCTGCCCTGATTCATCATTTCCATGTTTACCTTGTTCAGGGCGAGGCGGTTAACTCTGGCACCTTCCAGGAACTGTGTGTCTCCTGCATTCTCAACCCTGGCTTTACCCAGCATCTGCCTTACGACAATGCCGATGTGTTTATCGTTAATCTTAACACCCTGAAGTCGATAGACCTCCTGAATCTCGTTAAGAAGGTAATCCTCAACACTTTCAGTACCTATCACCCTGAGAATATCATGGGGATCAAGAGGACCATCTGTGAGTTTATCTCCAGCTTCCACGCGGTCACCTTCACGAACTCTGATGTGCTTGGTTGCCTGTATTTTAATATTGGCTTCCTGCCCCTGATCTCCTGTTATGGTTACCGTACGCATGGCAGCCTTGATTGGACTCAGTACAACTGTTCCACTTATCTCCGCAATTGCCGCGGCATCGCTTGGACGCCTTGCTTCAAAAAGCTCATCAACACGAGGAAGTCCACCGGTGATGTCTTTCTGCATACCGGCCCGCTTGACCATTCTCGCAATATGAGTTCCAGTCTTAATCAAGTGTCCATCTCTAACATGAAGCGTTGCTCCACTGGGAATGGGGTAAACGCCCCTTACATGATCCTTGATGAACTGTTCCACCTGATCCTGACCCATCTGGCGCTGCTTGCCCCGAACAACAATATGACTTCGGAAGCCACCCTTCTGGAAAAAGCTCACAAGAACAAGAATTTTCGAACTCGCGATAATATCTATCAAGCGGAGTATTACCTGTCTGGTTCCGGCATGGGCTTTATCCAAACTGGCAAGACCCATAACAAACGGATGGTTCTGACTGTAGTCAATCAGAGCTTCCATGAACTCATCTTCGAGGTCGTCATTCTTTCGGCTGCTGGAGGCTGCAAGGCGATCCGTAACATCTTTAAGAATGCCAAAGTCTTTCTTGTTCTTCTTGCTCTTTGCAGTTGCCCGGCCCAGATGCTGAACAATCTCGACAAAGGCGGCATAACTGCCGGTGCCGACTTTTCTGCAATCAATAGAGAGAAAAGGTGTCTCAGAAGAACTTTCTGCATGAGCTGAAATGATGTCATCGTAAAGCGAGGAAGGCCGCACGGCATTGGTATCACGATATGTGAAAACAATCCTGCCGTTAGAAGTCTCTGCTTCCTCAAGAAGTTCATTGAAGGTAATAAGCTCTTCTTCCCTGCGTCTTGGACGGCCTGAAAGAACAACCATAAACTCAGGAAGAATGAACACATGGGGGTGAAGCGTACGGCTTCTATCCTCAACAATAATCATCTGTCTGTGCTGTTCGCTATCGATATCCTCCTGCAGCGTAACATCCTCTTCAATATCTACATAGTGAATGGAGCCTGAATGCTCACTGACTATGGGATTACTGAATGGTTCGGCTACAAAGAGTAGTTCTTCACGCTCAACTATCTGATCATCCGCGATGAACATGATTGAACCGGGAGAGATCTCGTAGGTTGACAGAATTTCCCCGTCGCCGTCAATCACATCAATCTGTCCATTTCTGGAAGCAATGACGCTGGAATTACCCTCTGCGTCAACACCATCCACCAGGTGTATATTCCTGAAACTGACTTTACCCGGATGTCTTGCTTTAACCTGGTTGTCCTGTGCCTCACGCGACGCAACTCCACCTGTATGGAAAGTACGCAGTGTGAGCTGAGTTCCGGGCTCACCGATTGACTGAGCTGCAATAACACCAGCTGCCTCACCCTCGGTGACCATACGGTTACGACTGAGATCCCAGCCATAACACTTCGCGCAAAGACCCCGCTCTGCCTCACAGGTGAGAACCGAGCGAATCTTTACGGACTCAATTGAGCGGGAATCTATGTATGAAGCAAGCTGAGGTGTAATCTCCGCTCCTGCTTCGCAGATAATTTCATCTGTCACAGGATCGTAAACATCCTCTGCGGTAACTCTTCCCACAATACGCTCACTGAGTTTCTCAATAACCTTCTCCCCTTCCTTCAGGGAGGAAATTTCGCGACCGCGAATAGTACCGCAGTCGTCTGTGGTTATAACCACATCCTGGCAGACATCCACAAGTCGTCTGGTCAGGTAACCGGCATCGGCTGTTTTAAGAGCAGTGTCAGCAAGACCCTTTCTTGAACCGTGAGTTGAAATCGAGTATTCGATAACGGAAAGACCCTCTTTCAAAGAACTTATGATTGGCGTTTCGATGGTCTCCCCGATTTCGCCGGAAAGCTTCTTCTTCGGCTTAGCCATCAGGCCTCTCATACCTGCAAGCTGCCTGACCTGCTCAACACTTCCCCGGGCACCGGAATTTGCCATGAGATAGATCGGGTTAAAACCGTGATTATCATGACTGAGCTGTTCCATCATAGAATTCTTCACATCATCGGTAGCCTTTGACCATACATCAATAACCTTGTTGTACCTGTCACTCTCAGTCATCTCACCCTTACGAGCGGCAAACTCAATTTGGGCTACACGCTCTGAGCTTTCTCCGATGATATTCTTCTTGGCGTCAGGAATAATCATGTCATCCATGCCAACGGTAAGACCACAGGTAGTACTGTACTTAAAGCCAAGATCCATGAGATTATCAAGAAAAATGGCTGTCTTTACAGCGCCAAGCTCATTGAATGACTTGGATACCATACGGTTAAGACCCTTTTTGCCAAAAACCCTGGAGTGGGATTCGGTAAGACCATTGGCCATTATGTATCCCATGCCCTCGGGAACTATGTGGTTGAAAATAACCTGCCCCGGGGTGGTATAGTCTTTCCAGTACTTGGGCTGGCGTTTTTCACCTTTTGAGTTCAGCTCTTTTATCTTGTTAATACCTCGTATCTTTATTCTGGAATGAAGACTGACTTTTTCGGCATCCAGTGCGCCGATTACTTCATCCTTTGATGAAAAAATCATGCCCTCACCTCTGGCTCTGGCCAATGGCTTCGTGATGTAGTAAGCGCCGATAACAATGTCGTGACTGGGTGATGCTACCGGTTCTCCGCTGGAAGGCTGAAGAATATTTCGACTTCCCAGCATAAGAATACGGGCCTCAATCTGAGCCTCTGCGGAGAGAGGCACATGAACAGCCATCTGATCACCATCGAAATCAGCATTGAATGCGGCGCATGCAAGGGGGTGAAGCCTGATGGCGAGACCCTCTACAAGTACCGGTTCAAATGCCTGTATACCAAGTCTGTGCAAAGTAGGAGCTCTGTTAAGCATCACAGGATGGTTTGCGATTACCTCTTCCAGGATGGCCCATACGATCTCTTCCTTATCTTCAACCTGCTTTTGAGCCATCTTTACCTTATCACCCGTCAGTCTGGCAAGTCTGCCAACAACGAAAGGTTTGAAAAGCTCAAGAGCCATGGTCTTGGGAAGACCGCACTGGTGCATCTTAAGTTCCGGCCCCACAACAATAACCGAGCGACCGGAGTAATCCACGCGCTTTCCAAGAAGATTCTGGCGGAATCTTCCCCGCTTGCCCTTCAGAAGATCAGAAAGGCTGCGAAGAGGACGCATTCCTGCACCCTTCACAGGTTTTCTGCGGCTGCCATTATCAAGAACAGCGTCAACCGCTTCCTGAAGCATTCTTTTCTCATTTCGAAGAATGACATCGGGGGCCTGAAGATCCAGAAGCCTGAGAAGCCTGTTGTTTCTATTAATAACGCGCCTGTAAAGATCGTTGAGGTCACTGGAGGCAAACCTTCCACCCTCAAGTGGCACAAGAGGCCTGAGATCGGGGGGAAGTACCGGAAGCACCCTCAGAATCATCCACTCCGGCTTGTTGTCATTCTTGGAGCTTTCGAAGGCAACCACTTCTTTCAGACGCTTAAGGTTCTTCTGTCGCCTGCTCTGAGTGGTCTCATTCGCGATACTGGTGCGAAGAGTAGCCGCAAGCTCGTCAAGATCAATCTCTGACAGAAGACTTGTTACAGCTTCCGCGCCCATTCCGACAGTGAAGGCATCTTCGCCGTAGGTTTCCCGTGCGGCGTAGTAATCCTCGTCATCCAGAACCTTTCCCGGCTTCAGAGACGGATGCTCGCTGGTAATTACGATGTAGGACTCATAATAAAGAACTCGCTCCAGATTCAAGTTGGTTATGTCGAGGAGCTTGTTGATCTTACGACTCTTGAAATACCAGATGTGAGAAACAGGAACGGCAAGTTCAATATGCCCCATACGGCTTCGTCTTACCCGTGAATGGGTAACCTCAACGCCGCAACGATCGCACTTAACACCCCTGTAACGGGGCTTTTTGTACCTTCCGCAACTGCACTCCCAGTCTTTCACCGGTCCGAATATTTTTTCACAAAAGAGACCGTCTGCTTCAGGTTTGTAGCTGCGGTAGTTTATAGTTTCAGCCTTTGTCACTTCTCCGTATGACCACTCCTTGATGGTCTCCGGCGAAGCAAGACTAATTCTTATTCCTGAGAAATCAGCCGGAAATGTATTGGCATCTCTTAGGGAATGTGAATCAAGCATTCTACCTCTCCCTCTCATCAGCCATGTCAAGTTCGACATCCAGAGCAAGACTTCTCATTTCACTGAGAAGAACATTGAACGCTTCCGGCGTTCCTCTGGTTTCGACATTCCTGCCATGAACAATTGCCTTGTATGCTTCAGTACGCCCATCCACATCATCACTTTTAATGGTGAGCATTTCCTGAAGGCAGTGTGACGCACCATACGCCTCAAGAGCCCATACTTCCATCTCGCCAAGCCTCTGACCACCGTTCTGAGCTTTTCCACCCAGCGGTTGCTGCGTAACCATGGCGTATGGACCTGTGGACCTTGCGTGTATCTTGTCTTCAACCTGGTGTGCGAGTTTCAACATATACATTCTACCTACAGTCACACGATGATCAAATGGATTACCGGTTCTACCATCGTAAAGAACGGTCTTACCGTCACGATCGAGTCCAGCTTCCTCCAGAAGATCTCCTATCGTTTCATTCTTAACACTGTCAAATACCGGCGTTATGGTGTTGATGCCCAATTCGGCAGCAGCCATACCCAGGTTTGTTTCCATGATCTGACCGACATTCATTCTACTGGGAACGCCCAGAGGATTAAGGCAGATATCAACTGGAGTACCATCAGGAAGATACGGCATATCTTCTTCAGGAACGATAATACTCACAACACCCTTGTTACCGTGACGACCCGCCATCTTATCACCTATGCGAAGTTTGCGACGCTTGGCGATATAAACTTTGACCAGTCTGGTAACACCGGGCTTGAGTTCATCTCCACGGTGAAGCCTGTCCTCAATATCCTGATAGTTGTCATTCAATTCTTTGAGCTTGTTTTCCGCGCTCCGGAGAATTCTTCTGGCTCTGTCATCAACCACAAGATCCTCAACAAGCTGACGGTTGAAATCCAGATCGGTAAAATCAACCTTTTTAAGGAAAGTAGCTGTAATCTTTCTTCCCTCCGGAATCAATTGCTCTCCGGTAACGCTGTCAATAAAGGTAGCGGCCTTCTGCCCGCCGAGAACCTCTCTAAGCATTCCGTTACGGTCTTCAAAAAGTCTTCTCTCGCTCTCCATGCGTTCTTCGCGAAGTGTATCAACACGCGACTCGATCTCGCGTCTTCCCCGCTCAGTATCATCTCTGCGGGAGTACACCTTCACATCAACCACAATCCCCAACATACCAACAGGAGCTTTCAGCGAAGTATCTTTCACATCACTGGCCCTTTTTCCAAAAATAGCACGGATAAGCCGTTCTTCCGGAGAGAGATCCTGCTCTCCTTTGGGGCTGACTTTTCCCACAAGAATATCCCCGGCTCTGATTCTGGAACCAACGCGAACAATACCGCTGTCATCCAGATTGCGCATGGCAATGCGTTTCTCAGTAGCGTTGGGGAGATCATATGTAAGCTCCTCGGGGCCAAGTTTGGTCTCTCGGAACTGAGTCTCCAACTCAACAATGTGAACAGAGGTAAAGGTATCATCCTTAACGACTCTCTCACTTACAACAATAGCATCTTCAAAGTTGTAACCGTTCCAGGGTGTGAAAGCAACAAGTGCGTTAACACCTATGGCAAGCCTGCCATTCTTTGTTGCCATTCCATCTGCGAGAATATCACCTTTCTCAACAACATCGCCTACTGAAACAAGAGGCTTCTGATTCACGCAGGTGTCCTGATTTGAACGCTCGAACTTTCTAAGATTGTATACATCGTCTCTGTCAAAATCATATTCATCGCCATCAGCCTTGATAACAACCCTGCCGGCATCAACATGAGTGATAACACCGGATCTGTCCGCTGTAACAAGAGCGCCACTGTCGCGCGCCGCGATTTCCTCCATTCCCGTACCCACCACTGGATCGTCAGTGAAAAGCAGAGGCACAGCCTGACGCTGCATGTTAGAACCCATCAGGGCTCTGTTCGCGTCATCGTGCTCAAGGAAAGGAATCAAAGCGGCTGAAAGCCCGACAAGCTGCATGGGACTTACATCAATGTATTCCACCTCTTCCGGAGTAACCATGGGGAAACTTCCAGCTTTTCTTGCCCTTACCAGAGGACCAATAAGCCTGTTGTCAGCGTCAACCAGGGAGTCCGCTTCGGCTACAGTTGTCCTGTCCTCTTTGTCGGCGGAGAGGAAAGAAACTTCGTTGGTTATCTTTCCGTTGATTACACGCCTGTAAGGTGTCTCAAGGAAACCGAATCTGTTTATTGAAGCATAAACCGAGAGGGTGGTTATAAGACCGATGTTAGGCCCCTCAGGGGTTTCAACCGGACAGACTCGACCGTAGTGGGTATGGTGAACATCCCTTACATCAAAACCGGCTCTTTCTCTGGTAAGACCACCCTCGCCAAGAGCACTTGTTCTACGCTTGTGGGTAAGTTCCGCCAAAGGGTTGGTCTGCTCCATGAATTGAGACAACTGACTCTGTCCGAAAAAGGAATTGATTACACTGGAAAGGGTTCTCGAATTCACAAGATCCTGCGGTCTCAGCTTTTCCCTGTCCTGCTGTCCCATCCTGTCTTTGATAGTTCTGGCCATTCTGGCAAGACCCTTGGAAAATTCCTGGCCCAGTAGCTCGCCAACTGTTTTTACTCTTCTGTTACCCAGGTGATCAATGTCATCAGAGACATTCGTTCCCTCTCTGAGGCAGATGAGATTATCAACTATCGAAACAAGATCAGGAACAGTAAGCGTCAACTTGTCCATGGAAGTATTTATGTTTAATCTCTCATTAAGTTTGTAACGCCCAACCTCGCTGAGACTGTATCGCTTGCTGTCAAAAAACATTGATCTCAGGTAGCTTCGAGCGTGATCAAGCGATGGAGCATCTGTTCCGCGAAGAGCCTCATAGATCCACATGGTTGCGGAAGTTTCGCTCTTCTCAATACCAGCGCCCAGAGCGGCTTCCTCTTTCGCCAGCGTACGGCGAATACTATCGATACTGTAGCTTTCATTACGGGGCTCAAGAAATTTAACATTCACAATTCCCGCCGCAAGAAGTTTTTCAAGCTTCTCCACACTCTCCACAGGTTCATCGCAACGAACCAGAAGCTCTCCCGTTTCGGGATCCGCGATATCCTCCGCAAAAGACTTGTGTACTATCTCTGAAATTCTTGACTGTCTTTTAAGAACAGCGGTAAGATCTTTTTCTTGAACAGGATAAAATGAAGCAAGTATTTCTGCTTCTGAACTCAAACCCAAAGCCCTTAAGAGCATAGTTATTGGTATACGCTTAGGTTTCTTATCAATATTTGCAAAAATAATGTCATTGGAATCCAGGGTTAAATCAAGCCAGGAACCTTTCTGAGGAATTACCCTTGCAGTACAGATTCTTCGACCCCTCTGCTGCGTCTTTTCTTCAAAAAACACACCGGGACTTCTATGAAGCTGACTTACTATAACACGCTCGGCTCCATTAATAATAAAGGAACCGTTCTCTGTCATTTGCGGTAACTCGCCAAGGAATGTACCCTGGTCTACAGCCATTTTCATTACCAGCGTCTCTGGATCTCTGGTTACCAGTCGCATCGTAGCGTTAAGAGGTGCGGAATATGTAACGCCTCGCTCTACGGCTTCGCGTATTGAGTGTCTCGGACGACCAATATCGTAACCAACATACTCCAGAGAGAATTCTTTGGTGGAACTCTCAATGGGAAAAGTGTCTATTAATATCTTATGAAGCCCCTGGGGGAGCCTCTCCTCAGGCTTAACATCCGCCTGAAGAAAATTATCGAACGATTCCTTCTGTACTCTCAATAAGTCAGGAACTCGGATCGCGGGTTTTACGCGAGAAAAATTCCTCACAGGTCTCGTTGTTTTCACTGCCACTCCTCTACACTGCTCCTGTACCGAAATAAGCTAATTAGCGGTATGTCACGAATCTCTCACCAGCACTTTTTAAGAACCCGGCAAGAATTCCGGGAATAAGGGGCTGAAGGCGGGAAAAGTAGTACTCTCCTCCCGCCGTCAGTATAGGTAACACGGTATCTATTTGAGAACAGCGGTTCCACCGGCCTCTTCAAGCTGCTTCTTTACCTCTTCTGCCTCTGGCTTCTCAATGCCCTCTTTGACCTTGGACGGTACATTGTCTACAAGATCCTTGGCTTCTTTGAGACCCAGACCTGTAAGTTCACGAACGACCTTGATTACGGCGATCTTCTTGGCTCCAAAGCTTTCAAGAACAACGTCGAACTCGCTCTGCTCTTCAACTGCTTCACCGGCAGGACCGGCTGCGGCAACTGCTGCGGCTGGTGCTGCTGCTGAAACACCGAACTTGTCTTCCATTTCTTTCACAAGCTCAGCGAGCTCAAGAACGGTCATGTTTGAAATAGCCTCGATGACCGCGGCCTTTCTGTCTTCACTCATCGCATTTCCTCCGTACTTCGCGGAATTCCAGTGAATTCCGTGTTACTATTGTTCAAGTTATTCTTTGCTCTCGCTGATGGCATTAACAGCATAAAGGAACTTTCTGATAACACCACTGGTAACCATTACGAAACCCTGCAGAGGTGAGTTCATGGAACCAATCACCCTGGCAAGAAGCTCTTCCTTACCTGGCATATCAGCCAGACTGATAACCTCGTCTGCGCTGAAGGTTCTTCCGGAAACAAACCCGCCCTTCATTACAAGCAATCCTTTGTGGGCTTTTGAGAAAGCCTTTATGATCCTTGCCGGTGCCACTTCATCTTCACTGTACGCAATAGCGGTAGGTCCATTGAGAAGACCAAAGATGTCTTCCTCCGGCTTTATGCCAATATCCTCAAAAGCACGCTTGAGAAGAGTATTCTTGACAACAGTGAAAATGATACCGGCTTCACGCATCTGAATACGCAATTCAGTCATGGCCTCAACATTGATGCCGGTAAAATCAGCCAGTATAACTGAACCTGATTCGCCGATACCACCTTGAAGATCAGAGACTACGACTTCTTTCTTGTTTCTGGTAATACTCATTGTCGCGACTCCTCTCTACCTTAGCAATGCGCGGATATCATTGATATCCAAACGAATGCCGGGGCCCATTGTAGATGAAACAGAAATGTTTTTAAGGTAACGGCCCTTTACCGAAGCCGGCCTCAGCTGAATTACCTTTTCCATGAAAGTAAGAATGTTTTCTCTGAGAGCAATCTCTTCGAAGCTTGCTTTCCCTACCGGAACATGTACATTACCGGTCTTGTCAACCCTGAAGCTGATTTTTCCAGCCTTGGCGTCCTTTACAGCAGTTCCTACATCCATGGTGACTGTACCTGTTTTAGGGTTAGGCATAAGTCCTCTGGGTCCAAGAACCCTACCGAGTTTGCCAACTACACCCATCATATCAGGAGAAGCAATAACAACATCAAAGTCGAGCCAGCCGGCAGTAATCTTTTTTGCTGTTTCCTCGTCTCCAATAAAGTCAGCTCCCGCTGCTTTTGCTTCCTCAGCCTTGTCTCCCCTTGCGAAAGCAAGTACACGAACAACCTTACCGGTTCCATGTGGAAGCATGCAGGTACCGCGAACAACCTGATCGCTGTACTTGGGATCTACTCCAAGATTACAGGCGACTTCGACTGTTTCGTTGAACTTTGCAGTAGCATGTTCTTTGATAGCAGCCACTGTCTCTTCAAGAGTATAGCTTTTCTCTCTGTCAATGGCTTTCAGGGCTTTCGCAAATCTTTTGCTATTAGCCATCCACCACCTCCAGGCCCATGCTGCGCGCGGTACCGGCTATCATGCTGATGGCGGATTCCTCTGACGCTGCATTCAGGTCTTCTATTTTCAGCTTTGCAATCTCCCGGCACTGCTCTACAGTGACTGTTCCAACCTTTTCGCGGTTGGATTCAGCAGATCCCTTAGCTAACCCGGCTGCCCGTTTCAGCAGTACTGAAGCAGGGGGGGACTTGAGTATAAAGGTAAAGCTTCTGTCTTTGTAGACAGTAACTACCGCAGGAACGATAAGTCCTTCTTTGCCCTGGGTTCGAGCGTTGAAGTCCTTACAGAACCCAGCCAGATTTATTCCATACTGGCCGAGTGCAGGACCTACCGGCGGAGCCGGTGTAGCCTTGCCTGCAGGGAGTTGAAGCTTTACCACGCCCAAGATTTTCTTGGCCATGGTTACTCCTTTCTGCTGCTGACCCCTCCCCTTACTGGGGCAAGCAGTAGTTTACCGGATTCTTATGACAAATGCCTGAAGGTTCCGGTGTACCCTCAGACCATCCTGACCTGTTTGTAATCTATTTCTACAGGCGCTTTCCGCCCGAATATCGTAAATATTATCCTGACCTTACCCCGCTCGGCGTTGATATTCTCCACAACACCGGTAAAGTTTCTGAATGGACCATCGGTTACTCTGACCGTCTGCCCAACCTTGAACTGGATCCGTACAACTTTTTTGTCAGTTGCTCCGGTTGTCTGTCCTTGAATTCTCTTCATGTCCAGCACCGTAAGCGGTACAGGCTTCCCTCTGTTCATGGGAGGAAATCCACTGACATTGCTCATTGCTCGAATGTCCATAATAATCTCATCTGTAATTTCCAGCTGAACAAAAACATAACCGGGGTACAGCTTTTTCTCTCTGGTGTATTCTTTACCGTTTTTCCTGTGGGTAATTTCCTCGGTAGGAATCAGAGTTTTACCTATACGACCGGGGTATCTGCGTAAAAGCTGACCTTCAAGAAATTTTGCTACCTTCTGCTCATAGCCGGAAAACGAATGAACCACATACCACTTGAAATTTTTGTTCTCTTCTTCAGACTCAGCCACAACTTCGCCTGTATCGCTAGGTGTGTTCTTTAACGGTTCAACAGTCATTGTGTGCCTTTCTCTGAAATTTTTATCAGCCCAGGAGCCGAACCAGGCCTGTCATTGCCGCCGCTGTAATTTTGTCAACTATAAATATCCAGATAGCCACAATTACAACCGCCCCGATCACAACCCAGGTGGAGGAAATTGCTTCGTCACGACTGGGCCACGCCACCTTGATCATTTCGGCTTTTACCTCTCCGAAAAATTCTACGGCCGTCTGCCACCACCTGATCAGCAGATGATCGCTTTTTGCAACCTTTACAGCCATTTCTCCGTCCTTTCGGCATTCCTGCCAATCACTGTAATGAAGAGTGGCTGGCAGGGCAGGAAGGACTTGAACCCTCAACCGCCGGATTTGGAGTCCGGTGCACTGCCAATTGTGCTACTGCCCTGCGGCCGCTCTTCTTAACCGTCAGTACCGCTCTATTTGCCTTCTCTGTGCAGAGTATGCTTTCTGCAGAAGCGACAGTACTTTCTGAGTTCCATCCTCTCGGGATGGGTTCTCTTGTTCTTGGTGGTGCTGTAGTTTCTGCGCTTGCACTCTGTACATGCCAGTGTTACTATAATTCTCACCACTAACCTACTTTATAACTTTTGTTACCACTCCCGCGCCTACTGTGCGTCCACCCTCGCGAATAGCGAAACGGAGGCCCTCTTCCATGGCGATAGGAGTAATAAGTTCAACATTCATTTTCACATTGTCACCAGGCATTATCATTTCCATACCCTCAGGGAGGCCGATTGCTCCTGTAACATCAGTTGTACGGAAGTAGAACTGAGGTCTGTAGCCGTTGAAGAATGGTTTGTGACGACCACCCTCCTTCTGGCTGAGTATATAAACCTCTCCCTCGAACGTGGTATGAGGAGTAATTGAACCCGGTTTGGCTATTACCTGACCGCGCTCGATCTCGTCCTTGCCAACACCTCTAAGAAGAAGACCAACATTGTCGCCGGCCATGCCCTCATCGAGGATCTTACGGAACATTTCAACACCGGTACAAACTGTAGGACGGGTTTCACGAATTCCTACAAGCTCGATCTTATCCTGTGTATGAACAATGCCACGCTCAATACGACCGGTTGCAACTGTACCGCGACCGGGGATCGAGAAAACATCTTCAACAGGCATAAGGAAAGGCTTGTCTGTATCACGCTCTGGTGTGGGGATCCAGGTATCCACAGCTTCCATAAGCTCGTAAATACATTTGGCGTCGGGATCATCGGGAGTGCCCGTGCTGTTAAGGGCCTTTAGAGCTGAACCGCGGATAATCGGGCTGTCTTCTTCAAACTTGTACTTTTCGAGAAGTTCCTGAACTTCCATCTCTACGAGTTCAATAAGCTCATCATCATCAACCATGTCGACCTTGTTAAGGAAAACAACCATTCTGGGAACATTCACCTGACGAGCAAGAAGAACGTGTTCCTGGGTCTGAGCCATAACACCGTCATTGGCACCAATAACAAGAATTGCTCCATCCATCTGTGCGGCACCTGTGATCATGTTCTTGATGTAGTCAGCGTGACCCGGGCAGTCAACATGTGCATAGTGCCTGGCTTCAGTCTGGTACTCCTGGTGAGAAGTCGCAATTGTTATACCGCGGGCCTTTTCCTCAGGAGCGTTATCGATCTGATCGAATGCCACATACTTAACATCATCATTCTGTGTGGCAAGACACTTTGTGATTGCCGCGGTAAGAGTTGTCTTACCGTGATCAATGTGACCAATTGTACCCACATTCACATGCGGCTTAGTCCTCTCAAATTTTTCTTTGGCCATGAGCTACTCCTACTCTCGGCAAGGGTTTCAGTATCCGTCTCTCATTAACTCTTAATTACCACCGATACACAAAGGTCTCGTGGAGCCCACGAGCAGGATTGAACTGCTGACCTCGTCCTTACCAAGGACGCGCTCTACCGACTGAGCTACGTGGGCACTCAAAACCCTGAAACGGCCTCCTGCGGCTCTGGAGCGGGAGACGAGCCTCGAACTCGCGACCCTCAGCTTGGAAGGCTGATGCTCTGCCAACTGAGCTACTCCCGCTCGGAACCATGGTGGCGAGGGGTGGATTTGAACCACCGAAGGCATCCGCCAACAGATTTACAGTCTGCCCCCTTTGACCACTCGGGAACCTCGCCTCTATTCCTTTATGTAGTAACGCTTTCGCGTCTTTTTCCTCCTGGAGCTGGCGATGGGACTTGAACCCGCAACCTGCTGATTACAAATCAGCTGCTCTACCAATTGAGCTACGCCAGCACAGGACAGCGATAATACTATTACGCGTAAACACCGTCAAGTCTGAATACCTGTAAAATAGTGTACCTGTTGACTGAGCCATTTTTTATTCATAATTTGTACTTAAAGCTGCAAAATTATTTTTTGACGGGAGACAAAAAAAAACATGAAAAAAGAAGGTATTCTCACAATGGTTCTGCTCACAGGTTCAATGCTTTTTGCTTCCTGCGGCAGAGATGATCCGATTCCCGAGTTGCGCCTTGTACCGGGTACAGCACTCCTCCATATGCATGTAGAACCAGGTTTAAGCTCCAGTTTTACATCTTTCGCGGGAGACCATATCAGCGGTTTTGTTCTTGCGGATTCCCTGTTGAAGAAGGGCTCCCTCGGACTTTCCCTTGTTGGTGTGGATATTTCAACACTGGATCCCCAGCTTCTTATTCTCACCCGAAATGTAACAGCAGAATACGCCACTGCTCTTGCAGCCAGAGTTCTTGACCTTGATCCAAGGCAGGAAACGGACAGGGTAGATCTTGTATCGGAACACGGATATGCCAGAGCCTCAGTTACTGAACAAAACGGATGGACCGCCATTTACATAGGACCGGCCCCGCATATCACATTGGGTAACTGGCTGGATCTCAATAAGGACAATTCCCTTGCGGCGGATACATCCCTGGCTAAAGTTATTCCGGAACACCAGCATATCACCATCCTCTTTCCCGGAAATCTCTTTGGTTTTGTATCCCTTTTACCTCTTGAAAGGCAAATCCCATGGTGGACAAACTACAAGGATGCTGCTGAAACGGTAAAGCCCACAGCTCTGTCTCTCTCTCTTTCCTGGCCAGAACCGGATACAGAAGAGCCTGTTCAGGCGGGAGTAATTCTTGCAAGACGGGATGGAGGAGTAAGTTCTGTGGAAATTTCAATATCAGATACCCGTATTGACACCGACAGTTGCTTCACTCTCCTTCTGATGCTGGCCGAAGGGAGCGTCTTCAATGAGTAAACCCTTAATTGACGCTCAGTCTATAAACAAAACTTTCGATAGACTTAAAGTTCTTGACGGCACCAACTTCACTTTGTCAGAGGGTGAATTCGTGGCAATAACCGGCAAAAGCGGAGTTGGAAAATCCACACTGCTTGGTGTGCTTGGCGCCCTGGATCCAGCTTTCACCGGAAAGCTGATTCTCAATGGGGTGAATGCGGCAGAGGCCACATCTGTACAACTTGCGGAACTGCGAAGGGAATTCATGGGCTTCATTTTTCAGGACTTTCATCTATTGCCGAATCTGAGTGCATTTGACAATGTTCTTCTCCCTGCGGTTTTTTGCGGAACAGACACAAAAAGTGTCAGAAATGATGCAGCGGCAATTATTTCAAGACTTGGTCTTCGCAATGACAATACACCAACTCGATTTCTCTCAAGGGGCGAAAGACAAAGGGTGGCCTCCGCCAGAGCATTGGTAAACAATCCGCGGGTTCTCATGGCGGATGAGCCTACAGCAAGCCTGGATGAGGAGAGCGAGGAAAATCTCTTCGATCTGCTGGATTCGATCCGCAAGGAAAAGGGGTTTGCAATTATTGCAGTCCTGCACTCGAAGAAAATACTATCCAGAGCAGATAGAATACTGACGCTCAGAGAGGGGATTCTTCATGAAAAACACGCGTAAAGCTATTTCCCTCTGGAATCGCGGTCACTGGAAAGATTATGTATTCAGCCAGGGCATGCTGCTTATTGCTTCTCTGCTTCTTGTTTTCTTCATATCCATAGGGCTTGGCGTAGGGAACATTCTTCAGCGGTTCCTCTCCTCTGATCTTCCGGAGGAACAGGTTCGCGTCACACCTCTGGGTGTTCAGGCAGGGTTTTTCCAGACGGAAAGAGGCGGCATGGAAATTACTGCCGACATCATGGATTCTCTCGCCGCGCTCCCGCAGGTTGATAGAATTGACCCGCAGGTTTATGCCCATGTTCCGGCTTACCTCAGGGGGCTCCTGGGAGGACGCAATTACTACACCGATATCACTCTTGAAGGTGTCTCCCACGCCTTTGTACCCGATTCCGTGCTGGAGCACATCGACTGGAACTACACGCTGAGTGACAGCGCGACAAAACCTCTTCCAATAATCCTCAGTGAAAACCTTCTGATCCTTTACAATGCAGGCTTCGCCGAATCCAATGGGCTCATGGGTCTTACCCCCGAGGGGGTCATTGGTCTCGAAGTACAGGTAAATGTGGGCAGCAGTTCTATTGCCTCACTCCAGGCACCGCCAATTAATCTTCGGGCAGAGATAGTGGGAACATCCCGTAATACGGCTCTCTTTGCTCTGGCCGTTCCAATTGAATTTGTAGAGGAAATAAATGCCATTTACCTTCCTGATGACCGGCACACATACAGTGCCCTGATGGTAACAGCGCACAAAGCGGAAGATGTGCCGGAAATTGTGCGTTACGCGGAGGAAATGGGGCTCTCTGCAGAAACTCGCAGAGGAATCGCCCAGAAGGCGGAAATTCTGGTCGGTGTGGTAACAGCAGCTCTCGGGGCGCTTGCCGCGGCAATCCTGTTCTCTTCTGTAGCCAGTGCCATTCACACCCTTGTTGCTGACCTTAAAAACAGATCCTATGCCCTTGGTGTTCTTGTAGCTCTTGGAACTAAAAGAGAGAGACTTGTGTACATTTTTGCCTTCCAGATATTCTTCATGTCTCTGATCAGCACTGTGTCGGGAGGCTTGCTGGGCTGTGGTCTGTCTTACCTTGTGAGTACAACCTTACTGAACCTGCTTCCTGTACTGAAAATGGCCGTGAGTTCGCTGGCCGTTTACCCTGTTGGCTGGCTCTCCACAGGGCTTGGGCTTGTACTTTCTGTTTCAACAGTTTCCGCCTGGTTCTTTTTTAGAAAAATACTGGCAACACCTGTCACGGAACTTTTGCGACGTTAGGAGAAAAAAATGAAATTCCCTTCACTTGTACTGCTGATTGTTTTCATTGCAACTGCCCAGTTTCCGGATACATTCCTGGGTTCTGTCTCAGTTGGCCAGAATCCCATGGATGTCTGCCTGTCTCCCGATGGCAGCAGAGCTTATGTTGCTGCAGGTTTTGGATTTGCAACCGCGATTGATATAAACGGATACTCGGATTTCTCCCTGGCGGGACTTGTATCAATTGATGGAGAACCGGTAACCCTTCAGTGTGACCCGGCCGGTGACTATCTGTATGTCGCAGACCTGGAAAACAATCTGGTGCATGTTGTTAACACCTTGGAATTGTCTGTGGTAAAGACCCTTGATATTCAACCTGATCCAACAGATATGACTATTTATTCCTCCGGAAACAGGATATACCTTTCTCACGAAAACGGCATGATCACAGTGATTGATACAGAAAGCCAGACAATTGCAGAAACCTTCTGGGTCGGCGAAGAAATTAATTCCGTGTGCATTACCCCCGCGCAGGATCTCGTATTCGCCGCGGATAACGGAAGCCCCGAGGAAGCTGTAATCACAACCTCCACCGGTGTCCTTACACACATCAACAGTGGAATGGACAGTTATGGTTGTGCAGTGTCCGGTAATGGCTCAAGGCTTTTCCTCTCCTGCCCGTCATGGAACATTATCGGAGTAATGGACATCGCATCCTCAACCGTGGAGGGAACAATTTCCTGTACGGGGAATGCCCCAGATAAAATGGCTGCCCTGCCCGACCTGCCCTACCTCTATGGAGTATGCCCTGATCAAAATATCATTACAGTATTTGGAACAGACGATCTGATTGAAAAAGGAGAGATCGCCCTTGCGGGAGGTCCGGCAAACATTGCCGTACATCCCGATGGAGAAAGACTCTTTATCGTGTGTACCGGAGACAATAAGATGAAAGTAATCGGATTTGACCCATCGGGAATTAATCCGGTAACACACGAACATATACTCAGCGTACTTGATTCACCTTCAATCGCACCATCGGTTACAGTGACCTGTTCAGAGGGTGGAACCGTTTCCCTCAGTGCTTTTGATCTGTCGGGAAGAACAGTATGGACTGCGGAAACTGTAATGGCTCAGAATGAAACACGACTGTTCCGTCTGGGAAATGTTCCCACAGGAGTGCTGATCGTAACCTCAACGATCAGAGGAACTGTGAATTCAGTTAAAGTAGTTGCCCTGTAAGAATTCATTCGTCCAGTGGGTGTGTCCGGGAACAGGACACACTCATGTTCCGTGTATCAACATCAATAAGAAACTCAAACTGCGGAAAGGCCGCACTCTGACCTCCCGTTGAATCAATCCACTCGGAAAAATCGCTGTATGATTCAATTCCCGCCAGAGACGGAATTACATTGGGCGACGCTACAACATCAAAAAGGATGCCTTCCTCACAAACACCATAATTGCTGCTCATCCGGTAGTTGTAGCATCTGTCTTCCGGCAGGATCATCCATGCTCTGTTTCCGTGGATAAGAACAACATTTTCCGGTGCTCCCTCTGCCTCAGTCATATATGAATAGTTTATCCATGGCTGATTCCCAAGGTACCAGTCTTCCAGCACAGGGCGGGGACCAACGCTCTGAACAAGAAAAAAATCATCATCAAACCAGTTAAAGGTGGCTCCAACACCTGTGCCTGGAAGATCGTACCTGTATTTCACACAGGTTTCAGTATCTACCACATACACAGGACCCCTCGACACTCCGGTTCCATCCGCCCCCACGGCGAAATACTCTCCCGACGGGCTGATTTCACAAACGGAGGCCACATTAAAAACAACTTCATAGCTGAAACCCTGTGTTCCCGCAAACAGGAAAATACAATCCTGCTGCCAGTACATCTCTTCGTGATCACTTGTTACAGGATCAAATGGATTGTAAATAAGAATCAAGACCCCATCGTCCTCTTCGGAGATAATACCAATTCCATCGGTGTTTTCTATGATCCTGTGTGCCTTGCTCATCTGACCATTCGAAACACATTCGGAGGCCTGCCAGACCAGAAAGGACACATCGTTTGCCCGGTTCGGGTCCGGCACAAGTAAGTTCCCTCTGCACCAGACTCTCCGGGAAGCCTGTTCATTCCCTCTCAGCATATACCATATATCACCGGATTCATCCACAGCAACGCCCAGAATACGCCTGGATACCCCGGTATTCAGCTCTCCGCGCTCCTCTGATTGCCATGAAGGTTCACTCATAAGAACAGCCGCTCCGCCTGCACTCACAACCTCCATGCCGGGAACCATGGCCCTTCCGGGAACCGGCTTGATCGTAATAATGTCCAACTGGTATGCATCGGATAATTCAGGAAGTTCTCCTGGATCACAGGCATACTGGGCCCATGCTGTACTGACTGAAAAAAAGCACGGGAACAGACAAAGAAACAATAGTTTCCTGCGCATTATGAATTTCTCTCCTCAAGCTGCCTGATTATAAAAACAGAACCACACCATCATCCACAACAATCCATTGACCGTTTTCCAGAACAAGGTGAATTTGCTCCGTCTCTCCCTCAATGGTAACTGGTACGACAGCAGTTTCCCCATTGATCGTTGCGTCTCCGATCTCAATCTCCGCACTGCCCAGCATAACCATCACGAATTCCTCAATTGTCATATTTTCTATATCTTCAGCAGTTATCTCAATTCCTCCGGCTGTAAACTCTGCAGCCATTTCATCCGGGCCAAGTTTCATCACAAGGAGAACGGCATTGAAGTCTGCAAGCTCTTCTTCGGACAAAGCGCTGATGATAAATTCCCCATCGCTGCTCAACATCATATCTACAAAAAATGCCACAACTTCCTCAGGAGTTTTTCTTGCGTCCCTTGCAACCCGAAGCCCGGTATAAACATAATGGCCGTCAGGGCTGCCGGAAGATCGTGTCGAAACAGGTCGTACGGCGACAGAGGAAAAGCTGCTGCCTCGCGAAACACGGCCGTGTCCTGAACCCGCAAACGCACTGCCGTCAACAGGGCAATCGCTCAGATCGCTTGTGTACACATCAGCGCACCACTCAGCAACATTTCCAAGCATATCAAACAAGCCCCATGGATTGGGTTCAAGAAGCTTTACCTGTTCAGTACTGTTACCGGAGTTCTCCCTTAACCAGCAATACCTCTCTGCAACTGTGGATACAGTGGTGTTGCCCCAGTGGTAATCAGTGGTTGTTCCAGCTCTGCAGCAGTACTCCCACTCTGATTCAGTGGGTAATCTGTAAGTTGAATTCGGGTCGATTCTGTTCAGTTCAGCAATAAAGTTCTGGCATTCATTCCAGGTTACATAGTGTACAGGATATAATGGTCCAACACCAGTATTACTTCCATTGTTGTGGTTCTCATTCATAACCTCCTTCCACATGCCCTGTGTAACCTCTGTGGTCATAAGTTCAAAACTGTCAATCTGAACAAGACGCTCTTCGTCGCCCATCAAAAAGCTTCCAGAAGGGATTACTGCAAATTCCATGCCCCCTGCGGGTCCAACACCGCCGAAGGGCAAACGATCAACAGTCAGTGGGAATATTCCGGATTCATTCTGACTGTATTCATCACCGGCACTGTCGATCAGTATAACAGGGGTGTCTGACCCTCTTTCCCAGCTTTCAGGATCTTTTGGAATTGTTACCCTTAAAAACACTATCTGATTTGATAAAGAATCGGAACCGGCAATAAGAAATTCATTCTCGGAATAAATATTCTCAATAATACTGGAGAACAAATTCGTGAGATAAAGATCAACCACCACCATCTTCTGTAGAGCTCCAGTTGCACTGAAAATAGCAATGAATGGCAGCCTCCGGCCCCGGATTGGATGCAACTCACCTTCGGGAACAATGGCTGTGCCAGTAACCCCAACAGTAACAATCATGCCCGACGAGGTCTTAACAACATCGTAAATGGTGGCCTCTCCAAGACCGGCACCTGTAATTTTCCACAAAGGATCACCTGTATCGCCATCCAGAAGACAAACGAAGAAAGAAACTGGATCGGTCAACCAATTCTTGACACTTCCACAGGCAAGAATGTTACCGGCCGATGTCTCTCTGAAAGACATTATGTGCGGCCAGACATCACCGCCGTCTTCTTCAGGCAGATCCAGCAGATACATGGAACTCATTGAGTAGTGAAACAAAGCCTCTCCGTCTGATGATATACGCTGAATCTCTGTAACAGGAACATAGGCATCAGGCGAGTTACTGACAATATACCCGCCATCTGAAAGCTCTGTAACACAGGGAGACCAGTAGCCTTCTCTATCTGTTCTTTCAAGAGAACATGTCCATACTGTATCCGCCTGCTCAGTACAGGCTATCAGAGACATTTCTCTGGAACCGCCCAATGCAGAAGTGGTCATGATTAAACGGTTACTGGAAACAGTCTCCTGCCAGGACACCGGATATCCGTCAGCATCAATATCAACCGTCCATACCTCATCATTAAACGAAACCATATTTCGTCGAAGATGTCGGCTCAGCTGCACTCTGAATCCCGCTGCTCTCCACATCTGATATCCATCTATCAGTATTTGATTGCTGCGAAAAGTCTCGATTGGACACAGGTGCTCTGAAAGAATGCTGATGGTTACCGGATTAACCAATGACAACGGATCTTCGGCCAATCTTTCCTGAACATAGCCCGGTATCTGATGGGTCAGTTCCCTGTCTGTCATCATCTCCTGATAGATGATATAGTGCCCTCGCGCCTCAATGGATTCGCCAAGAGCCCAGAGAACATCCGCGATGTTGAGATGAGCAACCATCCGTTCCGGTTTAAGGTCGAGAACCTTCCTTAGAACGATCAGGGATTTGTCAAGATCTCCTGTCTGCTCAAGGTAGTATGCGTAGTTGTTCATAATCATTGCATATTCACCCAGACCCATGTATTCCGAATAGTCACAATTTACATAGTCCAGACTATCGGTGAAAGCGGCAAACCATTCTCTGTCGGTATGAAGAAAATCGGCAAGATCCCCGAAAAGGCTCACGGCTTTCCCGTAGTTTTCATGGATCTCTGCCTCCCCGGCTGCCCGGTTGATGCTTCTCAGCAGACGGGCGATCATTTCATCAGAACTGTAGTAATTTCCCGGGTAGAACATTTCGTTGATCTCGCGTATTGCCTCTGCAATTTTTCCCTCTGCCATAAGGCTGTCTGCTCTCTCCAGAGCTTCCATTGACGGGTCTCCGGAAAAGTATCGCAGAAGCTCAAGCGACCCGGAATCAATGTCCCACCGGTAACAGACAGCATAGTAGCTTGCACTGAATGGCATCTGAAAATACAGACTGATCTCATCTTCTTCTTCATGGTATCTTGAATCTGATTTTGCGAAGTTGTAATTTCCTCTGTATTCACTGGTGCCCAGAAGAAGAGGAATCTCACTTTCATGGGTTTTCCCCAGCAGAAATATGTCAAGCAAGCCCGGTTCAACTTCAATACCAGTGATCACAACCTCGTAGATGCCATTTGGAAGATCATCAGTATGAAAATAATAGACAATCGGCCTTGCTACTCTGGAAGTGTTATTCCAGTGTTCCAGCAGTTCACCGGTAATTGGTGTGTAATCTGCCCGCCCCGAAACAACAAACATCATGAGAAAAAGAAAAGGAAAAATCGCCGTTTTCATTACCCCTCCTTCTAAACAAGTTTACTCCATAACCAGAAAAAGTTCAGAAACCGCAGCATCCTGAAACACCGTTCCCGGATAAATTTCAATTATTTCAAATGACAAAATATCATCCGAGTTAAAAGATCTGATTTCCGGGAACTCGATAGTCTGCAATTCCATTGAATCTTCGAATTCCGCCACTATAAACGGGGAACCGTTCAGAGAAACAAGAAATTTCCTGATTCTTGCATTCTCCTGCCATAAATCTTCCGATTTACAGTATCCATTTCTTGCTGCAAAACCAGTGGTGGTGAGATCTCCCGGAATTGAAACACAGATAGTTTCACCGTATCCGTAACCTTCAATGCCCTCAACCCAGGCGGTCTCCGTATCCCCGTCGATAAGATTTAAAGCAGAATAGTCATTGCCTGCCTGACTGGAAAGCTGAGAAGAAACTTCGATTATCAGATCAGTGGTTTGAAGTAGGTCATCACCACTGACACAACTGCTCAAAACAAGAGGCAGATCACACCCTCCTCCGGTTTTCCAGAAGTTTCTAACCTCCTCCCTTGAAACAACAGTAGAATCCGTCCGATGGTAGGTACAGGATGCCGGGTAGTAGTGATAATGATTGTCTCTGAACTGACGCATCATGGGAGTAGGTCTTCCCGGAAGAAACCAACCTGTAAGCTGGAAAAGTGATTCCACTGCCGGATCGGTTACCGGCACTCCCATAACAGCGTCTTCAAGGTTTTCAAGAAAAAGAAGGTAAGCAGCCTGACTCCGCGTGTCTGCACAATACATCTCCAGATTCACGCGTGACCAGTCTCGTCGAAGAACTGCCATGGGCAGCAGAAAACCAAGTTCGGCAGAATTCATGACAAGCCTGCATTCCGCAAAGTGCTGCTGCAGCCCCATAACGATCTCAAGCTTTTCCGCGTCAAAGGGCGGATCTCCATAAATGTCGTAGATCGAGTTAAAGCACTTGTGTGGCTGTTCGGAACGCATGCCCGACATACCGTACACGCCATTCTCCAGAATCCGGGTAATGGTCTCAGCGGAAAGATATTCCTCAAGACAGGAAAAGATCCAAAGAGCCTCCGGGTACAATTCCTCAGCAGTCCACCGTGTGAAAAGCCTTGATTCTGAGAACGAGCAGTACTCTCCATTCTCATCCAGAGATTGCACTCTGTCAAAACTTCTTGCATCCAGGTATGTACGCCCTGCCGATATGATCACAACATCTTCAACCGGTTCCCAGTCTGAAAAATGCCAGGTCACTCGGTTCCCGTCAATCTGCGGTGAACCGTTCCAGTCCACCCAGAAACCGGTAGTATCGGAAAGCATGGAAAGTGGGTAATCGTCGGGCATGGTGATCGATATTACAGCATCTCCTATTCGGTCTGCCCATAAAGCCCCGGATCGGACGATGTAGGTAAAAGCCGCTTCATAGGTACCCGAATAGCCGTAGTAATTCCAGCCTGTGTTGTATGTGTTAACAAGCCTGACAGTTTCTCCCGGTTCAAAATGCATTTGCCAGCAAGCCAGTACAGGCCAGAAAACGAGTCTATCCTCGCTGTTAACAACTCCTCTTTCATATGCAACCTCAAATTCTTGGAGCCCGGCAGAAGCCCTGAACTCAAACCATTCCGGTATCATGGTATCCACCATCATCTTCTCTGCTTCTTCGCTGGACATATCCTCAATGACCTGGTCGTAACTTCTTCTGTCTCTTTCAGTATAATTTCTCCGTCCACCGAATGATTCAAAGGGAAAACCAACAGAAACATCCAGAGGGCTGGAAGTGGTATTTCTGAGATAAAACACACAGGTAACTTCCATCTCCGGGATAAATTGATTTACCATATCTCCAGTGGGCACAATGGAAACGCTTTCAGCCTCCATGGATATCAGATCCGTTTCCATGGGCATGGCACCCCGTCCATCTGAGAAAATGTAAACTATGCTTGAATCTGCACTGGCAGTGCCTGCAACCAGAAAGAAAAAACAGAACCACTTGTACATTTTTCATACCTCCACAGTCAGTTTCAGCTTTACAAACCTGAAAACGATCCTTTCAGGAAATCTTCCTGTGAAATCCATATATACTGTAATGTAAAACAATTCTGGAATTAGTGCATTATTCAGAGGAAAAGAAAAAGAGGTCAGCCCGGATCCATCACAGGTTGCTGTCGCGAAATGCCGTAGATTATTGTTCAGCCAAGGCATACGACTGGCGACCCCGCAGGCATACTCTTGCAGTATGTTGAGGATGGCGACAGGAGTATAACGAAGGCTGTGCAGCAAGAAACTTGTGATGGATCCGGGTTAGAATCTTAACCTGAGATAAACCTCGGAATCGAGCTTTTCCCAGCTTTCAACCACTGGTGTACGCGTATAATCCAGGGAGGTACCCAAAACCAGAGAAATTCGGCCCGGCAGATCAAATTCAAGTTCTCCCACTGCGTCAGAAACAAACCCTTCTGTATTCTGCGGTGGAAGGTAAACACTTCCTGAAAGCCACAAAGAGGGAAGCCATGAGACAGAACTTGAAGCCCATGCACTTAAAGAAGCATACGCTGTTAATTCATCGGTTCTTTCTCTGTCTATACTCCATCTCGTATTCACAAGGCCGGCTCCCGTTTCCGGGGCTATCCATACCCACGAAGCAGGCCAGCTTTTCCATCCTGCAGCAATATAAGAACTTACCTGCCATGGCCTAACTGTTATCGGCTGCCTGTCCCAGCTGGAGCTGGCTCCTGCATACAGATGGTCAGTAAGGAAGTGTTCGCCTGAA
>JAUVJW010000118.1 GCA_030596465.1 Candidatus Fermentibacteraceae bacterium
CCGTATCTTATCCGGGCAACCTCGGAAAGATTACCGTTTCTTTCAGCCTTCTTTTCCTGAATCCGAAGGTCATCGATTTTCCGGGAAAGCTCCCGTGTCAGGTTGATAGCCTCCCTCTCGTTCTTCCACCTTGCTTCAAGAGCGGAATACTCCTCCTTTAAATCTGCAATTTCTTTTTTTACCTCGCCCAGCTTTATCTTTGAGGCTTTATCCCGCTCCCGCTTCAGTCCCTCGCATGCTATTTCGAGTCTGGTAATCTGCCGCTTCAGTGCATCAACTTCTGCCGGCATGCTGTCTATTTCTATGCGAAGACGACTCGCGGCTTCATCAACAAGGTCAATCGCTTTGTCAGGCAGAAACCGGTCAGAAATGTATCTGTCACTGAGAGAGGCTGCGGCCACCAGCGCCTGATCCTGGATGTGAATCCCATGGTGAACTTCGTATCTCTCCCGGAGACCTCTCAAAATATTAACGGTGTCCTCTACTGAAGGGGGTTCCACCATAACAGGCTGGAATCGTCTTTCCAAAGCGGCGTCCTTTTCAATGTATTTTCTGTATTCATCCAGTGTGGTAGCAACTAAGCAGTCTAAAACTCCCCTTGCAAGGGCCGGTTTAAGCATGTTCGCGGCATCCACCGCTCCCTGAGCCGCTCCCGCGCCAACAAGAGTATGCATCTCGTCTATGAAAAGAATTACCCTCCCGTCGCTGGCGGATATCTCAGAAAGAACCGCTTTGAGTCTCTCTTCAAATTCCCCCCGAAATTTTGCGCCGGCAATGAGAGAACCCATGTCCAGCGACATAAGGCTCTTGTTCTTAAGGGTCTCCGGCACATCATCCTCTGCAATTCTTCCGGCAAGACCTTCCACAATAGCGGTTTTGCCAACACCCGGTTCGCCGATCAGAACAGGATTGTTCTTTCTGCGCCTGCACAGTATCTGCATTGTACGCATTATTTCATCGTCTCTGCCAATGACCGGATCAAGTTTCTGCTGCTTCGCAAGGGCGGTAAGATCTTTTGTGTACTTTTTCAGTGCCTCGTAACTATCTTCTGCGTTCTCACTTGTAACTCTGGAAGATCCCCTTATCTCCGACAGGGCTTCCAGGAAGTTCTGTTCTGTTATTCCCAGTTCCTGAAGAACATCGGTGGCCTTTCCCCGAGAGGAAAGGATACCCATGAAGAGGTGCTCGCTGGCTACAAAATCGTCCTTCATCTTTTCCGCGGATTTTTCTGCGGCCTTCATTGCATTCAATGAAGAACGAGATAAAGCCGGCTGAGATCCTCCTGACGATCGCGGAAGATTTCCAAGGGCACTTCCAATGACTTCGGTCAGCGAAAGAAGTGGAACTCCAAGACGATTCATCACTCCGGGAATCGTTCCGGAACCATCCTTAACAAGTGCCGAAAGTATATGCAGAGGAGTAACCTCGGGATTACCTGCCGAAGAAGCTGAATTAACTGCTTCGGTCACTGCCTCTCTGGCTTTAATTGTGAGTTTTTCCAATGTCATGTTTTCTCCTTTTACCTTTTGCATTAGCAAAACTCAGGCCAAGAGATAGCGCTATATATTGCCTCTTTTTAACTAATATCGTTACGCGGCAGAAAAGAAGGCTCTATACTGTGCCAAAATGACACAGCTACAAAAACTATTAAAAATAGTCCCGGCCTGACCCGGATCCATCACAGGTTACTGTCGCGAAATGCCGTAGATTGTTGTTCGGCCAAGGCATACGACTGGCGACCCCGCAGGCATACTTTTGCAGTATGTTGAGGATGGCGACGGGAGTATAACGAAGGCTGTGCAGCGAGATACGGTATTGCAGCAAGAAACTTGTGATGGATTCGGGCTGATCATGTCTTTACCATTGGTTTCATTTGTTGTAGCTTTCAGCTGTACGCAAGGTAATCACACAATACAATCCGGAGGTAAGAATGGCCAGCATTGGAATAATAGGACTCGGCTACTGGGGTCCCAATCTTCTTAGAAACATTGTCGCCAACAGAAGAAGCGATAAAATTGTGATCTGTGACAAAGACCCCGGGCGTTTGAGTAAAATATCGGAACGATTTCCAACCTGCCACAAAACACTGGATGCCAAAGATATCTTTAATGATCCGGAGATTGACGCTGTAATTATCTCTACCAGCGTTTCCAGCCACTACCCTCTGGCAATGGAAGCTATGAAGGCTGGAAAACATGTATTTGTAGAAAAGCCGTTTGCCGAAGATACAAAAAAGGCCGAGGAGATGGTTCAATACGCCGAGGATAACAAGCTCGTAACCATGGTCGGCCATACATTCCTTTATTCGCCTCCAGTACTTAAAATCAAGCAGATCCTGAATAGCAAAGAACTTGGAGACATAAGATTCATCACAAGTACCAGAGTAAATCTGGGGCTGCACCAGAAAGATGTTTCTGTTATCTGGGATCTTGCTCCTCACGACTTTTCCATGCTCTTTTACTGGCTTGACGAAGAACCCAACTTTGTGGAAGCATTCGGACATGACTATGTTCTGAAAGGCATTCCTGATGTTGCCTTCATCAATCTCGGCTTCCCAAGCGGTGCCACAGCAAATGTTCAGGTAGCATGGCTGGCTCCATCCAAACTCAGGAAAACTGTCATTGTAGGTAGCAGAAAGATGCTTATCTACGATGATACAGAGCCCTACGAGAAGATTAAAATATTTGATAAGGGCGTTGACATCCTCGAACCTGAGACCTTTGGCGAATACCAGCTTTCATACCGCACGGGAGACATTGTCAGCCCGCAGATCGACTCATTTGAACCACTTCATTCAGAAATGGAGGAATTTCTCCGCTGTGTGGAAACCGGAGCAACTCCAAGAACATCCGGGAGAAGCGGCATGGGGGTAGTAAAAGCGCTTGAAACCGCAGACCTGAGTCTTTCAGCCAAGCTGAATAAATAGCAGGCCATGAAGCAGCCGCCAAAAGTCCTTCTCAAGTACCTGGGTGTCTCACTGGAAAAAGGTCTGCCTTTATCCATTGACTTTGCCGTACTGGCAGGAACGATGGCGGCTCTTCTTGGAGATAGTGATTCCGCGGCAGAAGCTCTTGCAAGCTTTGCCGCTGGATTTTCATCACCTCCTGTCGGCAAAGTTGTAACAGGAGTTAACATGTCTTTATCCACATCTCGCGAAGGAAGAGCCGCAACGGGATACATTTCCGACAATATCGAAGCCCCACCGGGGATGACCGTTAAAGGCTGTATTAATCTGGCTGTTACCGGCTACGGGAAAAGCAGGAATGAAACAGCCCGGCGAACGGATGAGCTTCTGGAGTGGCTTGACCTTGTCTCTATTGCCGGAGTACCCGTAGAAAAACTTGAATCCTCGGAGGTTCAAAGAACCACACTTGCCATTGCAATGGCAACTTCACCGGAACTTCTTATTGTTGACTGCCCTGTCCACGACTCTCTTCATGCAAGGCTGAAGACTTTTTCTGAAGTGGGAAATACCGTTCTGTTCAGAGCATCTTCTCTGGGACAGATTCCTTATGGCGTGGAACGTATCGCTCTCTGCGATAAAAACGGTATCAGTAGAATCGTAAGACACTCGGAACTTGCTGCCATGTCTCTGGGAGGTTCTGAAATCACTGTTTCCTTCTATCCCTCAATACCCCGCAAACAGCTTGAAAAAATCGAAGGTATTAAGAACCTGGTTCATGTTGGTGGGCTTTACAAATTTACCCATGCTGACACAGTACATGCTATAACCAAATTGATGCTCATGGCAAGAGCAAACTCCAGAGCTGTTGTAGAACTCAATTTATCACCCATCCCGCCAGCCGCCCTTCTGAAGATGTTCAATCCACCTGATGAGTCACAGATCCCAATTGATTTGTTTGGTGGGGAGGAAGGTTTCTGAACTTGCAGATAATTATCTTTACGGCAAAGATGATGTGGAAAAACGCGATCAACCGTAAAAGCAGATTGTGGCTCAGTGGCTTCCTCCTGGTTAGTCTGTTCGTAATTACCCCGCAGGAAAGAATTCTCTCACAGCTTGTTTCATTTTCTGTAATATTTCCATCTGTGTTTCTACTGACAGACTGGAATGGTTCTGCTGCCCGAAAAGGCATTATGACACTTATCGCCCGAAGTGACAGACCAAAGGTGGTTAAAATTGCTGAATGGTCCATTCCCGCTCTGGTCGGAGCCGTCATCTCTTCACTGGCGGTGTTTGCTGTATCCGCTCCACCTCCCTGGCAGTTCTGGGTTGCGGCATCACTGATCGCGACTTCATTTTCCCTGATTTTTCTTGTGACAGAACAGTACATGAAATATGCCGGAAGAGCTATCTTAAGTCTCATGTGGCTGGTTCAGATCAAAGAACACACCGGCAGAGTTACCGATCTGTTGCTGTTTACCGGTTATCCTGCGGCTGTTCTTCCCGCCGACCTGAATACAGACTCACTCCACCCGGACAGCTATGTACTGACATCGCTGATAGTAATGTTCCTTACAGCAAGTATCTATGTGTATTTACTGAAAAGAAAAACCTGACTTTCCAGCCATTTTTCAAGACTCATAAGAGCTCTATCGGCCTGCGCTTCTCTCCTCGCTCTGCGACCTCCCCGGGGTTTCTTTTTCAGGGGAGGGAAAAGTCCGTAATTGATGTTTGACGGCTGGTAATTATCGGTAACAGCCGCAGTGGGGTATCTTAAAATCGCCCCGATAGCAGTATCAGCCGAAGGCAGCGTATCAGTACCCGCCACAAGTATTCCTGCCAGGTAACCGGATGCGATAGATTCAATATAACCCTCTACGCCTGTTATCTGACCGGCGAACATTATTCTTTCATCAGTCCTGAGGCGCATTCTGCAATCAAGCAGAGCCGGGCTGTTGATGAATGTGTTCCTGTGCATAGAACCCAGGCGGACAAACTCTGCGTTTTCAAGACCCGGTATCATTCTAAAAATTCTTTTCTGCTCGGGATAAGTCAGTTTTGTCTGGAATCCAACCAGATTCCAGGCGGTTCCCGCTTTGTTTTCCATTCTCAGCTGAACCACAGCAAAAGACCGGATTCCTGTTTTTGGGTCAATTAATCCAACCGGTTTCATAGGACCGAAGGCAAGTGACATATCCCCGCTGTCCGCAATTGCCTCAACAGGCATACATCCCTGAAAGTGAATTTCTTTTTCAAAATCACGGGTGGACACCCTGTTCCCGAGTTTCAACTCCCGTACAAAGTTGTAGTATTCTTCCTCTGTGAACGGGCAGTTTAAATAATCGGCATCCCCATCAGTCTCATAACGGTTCTGAAAGAATGCGCGATCCATGTTGATGGATTCAAAATCAACCACTGGTGCAATAGCATCATAAAAGTAAAGCGACCCGCTTCCTGTAAGCTCACTGATAGAATCTGCAAGTGATCCGGAGGCCAGGGGACCTGCGGCAATTATCACTTTGCCCTGAGGTATTTCGGTAACTTCTTCTTTCTTCACGGTTATCAGCTTCTGCCTGCAAAGCATCTTCTGAACAGTTCTGCTGAATTCTTCTCTGTCCACAGCCAGGGCTCCGCCGGCAGGAATGCGACAGTTATCAGCGGCCTTCATAAGGAAGGATCCGCACCTGCGAAGTTCTTCTTTCAAAAGCCCCGGCGCATTATGCGGAAGGTCTGAACGCAACGAGTTCGAGCAGACAAGTTCAGCCGGAAGACCTGTGGTGTGCGCAGGAGTCATCTTTGCAGGACGCATTTCATATAAATCAACTTCAATACCAAGACCAGCGGCCTGAAGAGCCGCTTCACATCCCGCAAGACCTGCGCCCACAATCGAAACCTTCAAGAAAACCCCCGCTGCAAAAAAATTAACATCTGCTTAACAATTAGAGGTTAATATAGTGCGGGAGGTTTGAAAAATGACAACAGAAAACATTTTACGACTTGACCACCAGGCCCGGAAACCCGCAAGCGAAGGAATTTTCAGTTGGCTGATTAAAAATCAGGAAATCCTGATTTTGAAAAACACCTGTCTCCGCATTATTCATTCCGCACAAAGACAACCCTCACCGTTTACCTGTGGGAACTCCATACCACTATTAACACTGGAAGGCTTCAGAAATGAGAGATATGTGAATTCCGAAGCAATCAGGAAAAATGGGGTGTTGCTGTTAACATCCGTCTCCTGCAACATCCCTGCGTTTTTCTGCGGTATCAGAAATGGCGTACCGGGACTGACCAGACCTCCTGTATCTATCCCCCGGAGCATCACCCACACGGCAGGAACACTGAATATAGCCAGCGATGGCTCTACCCTGTTCTCCAGCAGCAGGCACAGGTTCATCGGAAAATTTGGAATTCTTAAACAGCAGCTCAAGAATGTGTACCTGCTGGAATCAATTATCTCCCATATCTGAATTCCCTGCCTGAATTGATTGAAAATGAAGAAGGAGCTGCCTGACAGCAACTGATTTCAATTATGATTGGCATCATATCATTTAAGGGGAGAACTAGAAAAATGGAAGAAAAATCAAAGGATTTCATCAGAGAAATAATAGATTCAGATCTGGCATCCGGTA
>JAUVJW010000043.1 GCA_030596465.1 Candidatus Fermentibacteraceae bacterium
CAACAGGTGAGTTTATTACACGAATAGCAGGGCCTCCTATTCAGCCAATTGACGCTTCTCCGGGGATGGTGACAGATGTGTAGTTACCCATCTGACTGATTTCAACATCCGATGCCGAGAATGGAACATTGACAGTGAATTCTCCCGCAAATGCAAGCGAAAGAACCGTTAATGCAAGAACAGCGGTAAATCTCATCTTTTCTCCTTTTCTGAAAGTACAACTTTCCAACTCATGCGTATATATATATCAAAAAGGGGTAGCTGAACAGGTTCGCGAAAGTGGCCTGTTCGGTTGTAGCTGATTATCTAATTGCTCCTGAAATATTAAAAGATGGTTTCATTGACCTGAACCCATTGCAAACTCCAGGAAGCTTGCTGAAGCGTTTCTGACTGTTGCCGAGTCCCATGCAGCACTGTTAAAAACCCAGATGGGATTTTCAGAATTTTCACTGTGCAGTTCAAGACCGGAAGAGCCTGTGGCAATACACCACTGGCAGTCCAGGAAGGAAAATCCGGTTGCGGCGGCTTCGGCAGAATCCATTTCTCCAAAGGCTACAGGAGCTGAATAAATATCGTAGTAAAGCCCATTTCCCCGGGCCATAAGATTGCTGAAATAGATCGCCAGATCTCTGCCGTTTTCCCCCTGAAATACTGAGATTGCAACAAGAGGCAGGGTTTCCAGCTCTTCATTGCCGGTAAGCTGTTCCCAGTTTACTCCGGTCTCCTCTCGGAGAATTTCTTCTTCTCCTCCCGCGAGGGCATTCTGAGAATCAGTGGAGTTATCGTCGAGTATGTCTGTGATCAGAAGGGCACCAACTCCAACAACAACAACAGCCAGGATAATCATTGTAAGATCTGTTTCCTCGGAGGAGGAGGATCCTCCTCCTCCAGAGGAAAATGGGTGCGCTACAGCAAAATTAGAAAAAATTACAAGGAACAACAGTGCTGCGATGCGTTTCATAATACTAGTCCTCGTCCTTCTGATAGTCTTCCATGATTTTTTTCTGAACCTCACGAGGAGTTGCCTCATAGTGGGAGAAGACTTGAGTGAAACTTCCGCGAGCCTGTGTAAGTGAACGCAGAGAGCTTGTGTACTGGTAAAGCTCTGCCTGGGGAACAGCGGCCTTAATTACCTGGAAACCACCCTGGGCTTCCATGCCCTGTATTTTTCCCCGCCTTGAGTTAACATCACCCATTACATCACCCATATAGTCATCGGGAACAGTAATTTCCAGGGTCATGACAGGTTCAAGAAGAATGGGTCCGGCTTCCATCATAAGATTCTGGAAGCACTTACTGGCAGCAAGCTTGAAAGCCATATCGGAAGAGTCAACCGCATGTGATGAACCATCAGTTACAACTGCCTTTACATCAATAACTTCACTGCCGGAGATAGGCCCTTTGTGCATTGCCTCGATAACTCCTTTTTCAACTGCGGGAATGTACTTTGTAGGAACATTTCCACCTGAAACCTCGCTGTCGAATACATAACCCTCTCCACGGGGGGTCGGTTCAATTCTCATGAGCACATGGCCGTACTGACCCCTTCCACCGGACTGCTTTCTGTGTTTGTAAGCACCATTGGCTTTCTTTGTAATGGTTTCCTGATAGGCAATTCGAGGTTTGAAGAGTTCTGTTTCTACACCGCTCATTTCTTTCAAACGAGCAAGCATTGTCATGAGGTGAAGTTCGCCCATACCGTTCACAGTTGTCTGCCCGATATTGGATTCGTTTCTGGTGATGAAAGTGGGGTCCATGAAACCAAGCTTGTGGAGACCTGCCCCCATTTTGTCTTCATCGCCTCGTTTCTTTGCCCTGATAGCAGCTCTGTAAACAGGGTTAGGGAAGGAAATAGGCACAAGTTTGATCTGGTGACTTTTGTCGCAGAGTACATCATTGGTGATGGTTCCCTTGAGCTTGGCCACAGCGATAATATCCCCCACAACCATTTTGTTTGCGTCTTCTCTGGAAGAACCGTTCATGTAGTAGTAGTTTCCCAGTCGCTCGGTCTGATGTTTTGCGATATTAATAGCCTCATATGAGCCATCCGCAGAACCGCGAAGAACCTTGATGTAGACCATGTCGCCCACATGCTTGTCATGTTTTGTACTGAAAGCTCTGGCTACAAAACCACCCCTGGGATCAGGCAGAACAGGATCGCCATCTGTTACAGGAGCAGGAGCGGCCTCAAGTGGTGAAGGCGCGTATTCTACAATTGCGTCAAGTACAAATTTCTGGCCCACGGGAGGAATTGATGAACCGCAATAAAGAGGGAACATTCCTCTGTTTTTTACTGCAAGTTTTATTCCCTTTTTCAACTCTGCCGCCGTGAGGGTTTCATTGGCGAAGAAAATTTCCATGAGTTCTTCATCAGCTTCCGCTGCTTCTTCAATCAACTGCATTCTGTAGTCTTCGCATCGCTCTTTAGCACTTTCAGGAATTTCCATTTCATTGCCGGCAGTATCAAAAGCTTTGCGGGTAATTGCGTTCACCACACCCTTGAATGAATCTCCGTCCATAACAGGGAAGACAACTGGAACCACATGCTTGTTAAACATATCTTTGGCCTGTTCGACAACTCTGTCGAAATTAGCATTCTCTCTGTCTACCCGGCTCACATAGATGAATACCGGAATATCGGCTTTTTTTGCGAAGTTCCAGGTTTTGAAACTACCAACCTCAACACCGTCTTTGCTGTCAAGAAGGAGAATGGCCATGTCTGAGGCAGAGATGGCGCCAATTGTTTCACCGTGAAAATCTGCAAGTCCGGGGGTGTCGATGATGTTTACCTTGACATCATTCCAGTCAAGAGTGGCTATGGATGAGCCGAAGCTGTGCTTCTTTTCCCTGCTCTCGGAGGTGTAATCGAAGATGCTTGTTCCCTCGTCTACGCTTCCAAGTCTTTCACATCCTCCGCCTGCGAAAAGCATGGCATCACAGAAGCTTGTTTTCCCAACTGAACCGTGGCCAACCACGGATACTGTTCTTAGTTTTTCTGAACTATAGTTTTTCATGGCTATCTCCGATTGTGTTATATAGTATAACTATGAATTAAAATACAATTACTTATCTTTTCACAGAGACTGAATATTACCGTTGCGGGTATACTTGTGTCAACGCCTTAATCCGGGTCTGGTCAAGGGCCTGTATATTGTATTATCAAATCAGGCATAAGTGAATTTTTTTTCAGTCAGGCAATGAGGGAAATCGGATGGAATATTTTAAACTGTTTTCTGTTATAGGTGCCGTTATCGGGGGTTTTTTTCTTATCAGAAAAGTAATTGCTGAATTCAGCGGACCATCCCGGAAGGATCAATACAGAAAGCTGAATGAGGAATTTAAAAAGGCCGACAATAAGGTAACAGGTCCGAACACACCTCGGTGTCCTCAATGCGGCGGTGATACAGAGAGGTACGAATATCCTCATTTGAGGGTTTGGCGATGCGTCAAATTCCCGGAGTGCAGAGGTTTTGTTAAAGCCAGCAGAGGCGGAGCCAGATATGCCCGTAAGTGGTTCAGGCGGTAGTTGAATTTATAAGGAGAGCGGAATTGGAAATTGAAGCCAGAATCAGACGTCATCCAGTTTTGTCACCTCTTCCTGATAGTTGGGTAAATTTTACCTTTAACGGAAGAGAAATGATGGGCAGAACAGGTGAGATGGTTTCCTCGGCAGTGTTTGCTAACGGTGAGCATATTTTTGGTCATCATCACAAAGATGATGGAGCGCAGGGAATTTTCTGTGCCAACGGACAGTGTTCTCAGTGTACACTGATCATAAATGGCGTTCCACTAAAGAGTTGTATTGTTCCTCTTGAAGATGGAATGGTTGTTCAGTCTGTGGAAGGTCTTCCTTCACTTGAAGATATAGACGCGCCATCGGTTAAGACTCCGGAGAGTATTGAAACCGATGTCCTTGTTATTGGAGCCGGCCCCTCCGGTATGGCTGCCGCTAAAGAATTGGGAGCTTCAGGTTTCAATGTAATTCTTGTGGATGATAAAGACAGGCTTGGGGGGAAACTGGTTCTTCAGACACACAAATTCTTTGGTTCGGAAGAGGATTGCCGCGCGGGAATCAGAGGAATTCGAATTGCGGAGATACTGGCCGAAGAACTGCGGGCATTTCCCTGTGTTGATATATGGATGGAATCAATTGTACTGGCTGTATTCAGCGATGGAACTGTTGGAATCAGAAGACCCGATGGTTACAAAATCGTTAAGCCCAGGCAGCTTCTTGTTGCAGCGGGGGCCAGAGAAAAATCATTGCCATTTCCCGGATGTACCATTCCCGGGGTGTATGGCGCCGGAGCCTTTCAGACTCTTGTGAACCGGGATCAGATTCGATGTTCTGAAAGACTCTTTATTCTCGGTGGAGGAAATGTCGGTCTGATTGGCGCTTATCATGCTCTTCAAGCTGGAATGACTGTGGTTGGTCTTGCTGAAGGAATGGATCACTGCGGCGGTTACAAAGTTCATGCCGATAAAATTGCTCGCATGGGCGTACCCATTTACACAAGACACACAGTGCTGGCTGCCCACGGCGATGAGAACCTTGAAAGTGTCACAATTGCCGGTGTTGACGAAAACTTCAAGCCAATTCCCGGTACGGAAAAGAATTTCAGAGTTGATACTCTTCTGGTGGCTGTAGGACTGAGTTCAGTGAATGAGTTTCACAGTAAAGCTGTTGAGTATGGAATTCCTTCCATGCTTACCGGAGATTCTGAAGAGATAGCGGAAGCAAGTGCCGCCATGTTCAGCGGAAAAATTTGCGGCAGGAAAATAGCTGATTCTTTCAGAGGGGAATCTGAAAATATTCCCGGTGACTGGCTTGAGAAGGCAGAAGTACTGAAGAGCCCCGGCGGATCAGTGGAAGAGTATGTTGAATCTACACTCAGGGAAGGGGTATTCCCTGTTATACACTGTTTTCAGGAGATACCGTGCAATCCATGTATGACAGTTTGTCCTAAAGGGCTTATCACAACCGATGGCCATCCAATTCAGGGGCTTCCAAAATACACTGACGGTTGTATTGGATGCAGAAAATGTGTCGCAATCTGCCCCGGCCTTGCCATAACTCTGGTTGATTATCGAAAGAACCCGGAGTTGCCCACAGTAACCATTCCATGGGAGCTTGGCGAATGGGTTCTGGAAAAGGATCAGATTGTTACAGTAACAGAGTGGGAAGGGAAACCGATAGGATTCGGTACGGTACTCAGTTTGAAACCTGCTCCCGGTTATCCATCAACAATGCTTCTTGATATTGCTGTTCCGGAAGATATTGCCAACAGAGTGGCCGGAGTCAGGGTACAGAATACAGAAGTTACCGCTTCCGAAGAAATAATCCCGGAGTTACCCGTTGAAGATGACTCAATTGTCTGTCGATGCGAAAGAGTAACTGCCGGTGAGATAAGGAAGCTTCTTCGTGAGGGCGTTCGGGATATGAATGAACTGAAAACCAGATCCAGGGCAGGATTTGGAGCATGCGGAGGTAAGACCTGCAAAACACTTATACCCGGAATTATCAGAGCTGAAGGCATAAGCCCTGATGAAATTACAGATTTTACTGAAAGACCTCTTTTCGCTGAGACCCGACTGGGAATATTCTGTGGAAAGGAGGATGAGTAATGTACGAAATAATAATCATTGGTGCCGGTTCAGTTGGAACCCCCACCGCTATGTCACTGGCGGAGAGGGGTATTAGAACTCTGGTAATAGATTCCGGCAGCTCTGCCGGGCAGGGCAATAACAAGTGTGCCATTGGTGGTATCAGGGCTACACACAGCGATCAGGCAAAGGTGGCTCTAAGCCTCCATTCACTGAAAACATTTTCCACCTGGGAAGAAGCTCACGGAGATGATATCGGATGGCACATGGGCGGATACACCTTTGTGGCTTACACAGAAGCCATTTCAGAATCGCTTCAGGAAATAATACCCGGCCAGCAGAAAGCAGGATTGAACATCGGGTGGCACGATTCTGATGAAATAAAGAAACTTGTACCTGGAATCAATCCCAACGGGCTTCTGGGAGGGACATTCTCGCCGGAGGACGGCAGTGCCAGCCCTATGGAAAGTTGCTATGCTTTCTACAGACATGCCGTGAAACAGGGAGCAGAGTTCCATTTTGGAGAAACCGTAACATCAATTAAGAAAAAAGGCACCTTTACAATTACAACCGATAAGGGTGAGTACGAGGCAGCACAGGTAATAAACTGCGCGGGTTCCTTCGCCAGGGAAATCGGAGCCATGGTGGGTGTCGATCTGCCAGTATACCCGGACATGCACGAGGCCGGAATTACTGAACCTGTGAAGAGGTTTTTCAATCCAATGGTTGTTGATATCAGCAGAACAGCAGGCAGTGCCAACTACTACTTCTATCAGTACAGTACCGGTCAGGTTGTGTTCTGTATCACGCCGGATCCACCGGAACTGGGTAAAGGCACTGAGGAAACATCCGTATTCCTTCCACAGGTTGCCCGAAGAATGGTCAAGTTGTATCCCAGACTCGCAAACATTAAAGTCAGGAGAATATGGAGGGGTTGTTACCCTCAGACACCCGACGGTACACCAATTCTCGGACAGGCTGGCCCGGAGGGATTTTTCGTGGCAGCAGGCATGTGCGGTCAGGGATTTATGCTGGGTCCCGGTGTGGGTGAGGTTATGGCCAGGCTTGCAACGGATCAGTCAACGGAACAGGACCGAATGGTTCTTAACGCAATGAGGCTTGACAGGGAATTCATTGGAACAGAAGTGCTTAAATAGACAGGAACCCGGGTCGGAGATATACTATTGATAGCTGTGCGTATTCGGTCGTTGGCAGAGATTACCGGTAGATGGACAATTCCCGATTTCGCCTTTCAGTATCTGGATCAAGGATGGCTTCAACTGCTTCGATGCTTCTGATGTATCCTTCCGGCATTCTGTTTTCTCTGGCTCCCTCAAGAACATGTCTTTTGTACCAGTAATACGGCTTAAGTGATGGATTTATGCTGGTAGCATAATATGTGAAAGCTTCAAGGAACTTTTCATCAGATTTTACGGAGACCATTTTTATGCTGTATCCGAAACCGAGGCCCTCGTACCCGTCAAGAATGGGTTTTTGTGATTCTTCAATACTGTAGACAACTCCGAAAACAAGATCACCGGCATTTTCAGTTTCCAGGATGTCACATTTTGCGCTGCCGTCCAATTCGCAGGATTTGCGAAAGCAAAGCCTGTGCCCCGTCAGTACAGCCACGCCAATTCTCAATGCCAGAATTCGTTGAAGCAACCGTTTCTCTGACATATTTGAGCCGAAAGAAAAATAAAGCACTTAACCTCTCTTTACCTTAATTAACCCCTCTTTGTGCCAATTGAACACACAACAAATAATAATATATAATTATCGGCCCTCTTTGTCATTAGACTTGGGCTTGCAGAGTTTTTTGATTTAAGTACATTTTTCTAGATGTCCAAAGGCCTCGGATTCTCTTTTCCCTTGGGTCAATGAACGCAAAATAGTGACCAAGGGTATTGGATCCGGCTTCCTCCATTTTTTCCTGGAGATCAGCAATGCCCTTTTTAACTTGACCAAGTTCTTTCTCTTCTGTCATAGATTTTCTGTTACTCCAGAAGCCTCTCCGTTGTGCAAGGTGGTAAATTGCTCTGCCAAGTAGATGTTTTGGAAGTTCTTGTTCTGTCGCCCATGCACGAAGAAAATATGGGTAGGTGTGAGCAAGAATGTCGCTACCAGGCTTAAGACTGGAAGGAATAGAACTGATTAACTCTCTTGCCTGTTTATCCAGATTGAGGACCATATCTTCAATGTCGTTGCCTTTTGGTAATAGATCATATGTTTGAAGAAGATTCTTGAGTTTTTTCATTCTTTTTTTTCGTCTTGCAAGGTTTCTTCGAATAGAACGGGCACTTCTTCTCTCTGCACAGCGCGATTCTGCACGGCCGGTGGCAATATCTCCATCCATTCCCGCTTCGAATACTCTCGACCCGGCATCAATCAGACCTGTTATTTCCTTTGTTTCTGGATTACACTGTAGTAGTGCCCAACCAAGTGAGTTAGTGCCCAAATCCAGCCCCAGTATTTTGTCTTCTTTCAGCATAACCGCTCCATTCTTAATTCATATGCAAATATTAGCCCGTCTCGATTAAGGACGGGCTTTTAACTTTTATCGAATTTGATTGGAAAAAAAGCAATCTTTTCTTTTAGATTGCTATTTTTTTGACCGTTCCCTGCTTGTGATTACTCTGGTTTACAGAATGAATTCTTCTTGCTCAGCAGGATGTCATTGCAGATTTGTTTCAGCATTTGCTTAGTGATTTCGAATTGCTCTATCATTTTAAGATTGTCCAGCCAGTGCAGTGGGAAGTTACTTAACCTTTCAATTAGTACTTCCTTTTCAACAACTGCCTTCCTGTTTGCGATGCTCAGGATGTCTTTCCACGAGAACTCTTCATGGGTTGCTATACAGAAGAGATCGAAAACATCCTTGCTTTCATCCCGGCCAATAATAGCAGTAACTTTGTTTGCCAGGATGTTAATCTTATTGTCTACTCTGATGCTACCGATAATGTCACTCTTACCTGAACGATAAACACTGTCATTTACGAAATCCAATTGCAATGAGTCATTCACAAGAACCCTGTGAAAGTCTCTGGATTTTACTGAATGATTCAGCCTGAACTTGCCTTCCAGCTCATCAAGAATCTCATTAATTGATTCACCGAACAGATCATCACTGCTGGTGAAGAAATCCAGATAGTTGGAATATCTTGCTTTGTAGTAGAATCGATGCAAAGCAGTGCCGCCGGTTAGGTAAAAACTGTTTTCAAGAGCAAACACAATCGCAAGAACTCTGTCCTGCAATGCGTAAAGGTGTTTGTAATTTATCGTTTTTTCCATTCCAGACTCTCAATGTAGTTGTTTTCCCCCAGCAGAATGTTTCTCAGCATCAGTATATGCCTGTCTATGTATTTGTGATTATAGCTTGATTTAAAGGCAGAAAAAAGTTTTTGAAGTGTTTCTTTGCTGAACACTACTTGAAGAGTTCTGGCTTTGTCTGTTGAGTTGTAAATGATTTTTGAAAAGAGCATCTGCTTCTGCCTGAAATCATTGGAGTTGCGAATCTCCCTGATGTAATCTTCAGTCACATCGTAATCCCAGAAGCAATCTTTTATCAGCTGAGAATAAATATCCGTATCTGTTTTCACTGTAATCCATTTCATGCTGCATGTCATCTTGTTCTTCATCGAAAACAGAAACCCAAAAAAATACTCAATATGTAATTCTATAACATCATCTAAGACAAATCAAGACATTTGTCCAGCAGGGGAGACTGCTGAACCTCCTGATCGGACAATTTCTTCTTGACAATTCGATATGAATCATTATCATAACGACTCAATTTACATAGGAGGTTGTTATGAACAACATTAATTTTTCAATTGCGAAGCCCGAGAATGAGAAGGTACTTGGTTATACGCCGGGGTCAGATGAGCGTTTATCGCTTCAGAAAGAACTTGAGCGTCAATCGAATATTGTGGTTGATATTCCTGCTGTTATAGGTGGGGAGGAAGTGCGAACTGGCGATCTTGTTTCCGTTGTTATGCCGCACAATCATGGGCATGTGCTCGCACGGTTTCATCGGGCTGGGGCTTCTGAGATAGCTGCCGCATGCTCGGCTGCCGTTGCCGCGCAGTCCGAGTGGATGCGGTTGCCATGGGTGGAAAGAGCCGCGGTGTTCATGAAGGCTGCCCATCTTATCAGTGATAAGTATAGATTTTTACTAAGCGCAGCTACAATGCTGGGGCAGAGCAAGAATGTTTATCAGGCAGAGATTGACGCAGTTGCAGAGACTGTTGATTTTCTGAGAATGAATGCAGCGTTTGCTTCTGAGATTTATGCAGGTCAGCCTGTCTCAGGGCACAATCAGATGAACAGGTTGCAATACAGACCTCTGGAAGGGTTTGTTTTTGCGGTAACACCCTTTAACTTTACTGCGATTGCCGCTAATCTCCCCACCGCTCCCGCATTGATGGGTAACACTGTTGTCTGGAAACCAGCAACGACCTCGGTTCTTTCCAACTGG
>JAUVJW010000182.1 GCA_030596465.1 Candidatus Fermentibacteraceae bacterium
CACAGTCCCTCTGCTTTTTCAGGGGCATCCATACCAAAGAAATCGGCAAAAGACCAGTTGCAGGTCAGAAACCGTAACTGACTGTTCTTGATGTAAACAAGTTCTTTTGCCTGATTAAAGGCAAGCTCCAGATATTGGCTCAGTTGCCCCTTTTTATTTTTCAAGCAGTTTCTCCAGATCTGTAACAAGACCACTCAGTTTTTTCATTGCATCTTCAACAGGTACAGGGGTTTCCAGATCAACGCCTGTATTTTTAAGAAGCTCAAGGGGTGGTTTCGAACCGCCGGAAGAGAGAAAGTTGAGATACCCTTCAATAATTCCATTATCACAATTTAAAATTCTACTGCTGATTGAGGCAGCCGATGCCATGCCTGTTGCATATTTGTACACATAGAAATTGTAGTAGAAATGCGGTATTCTGGCCCATTCGGTTTCAATCAGTGAATCGTTTGTATCATATTCAAAGGCGTTGCCATGATAGAGTTTCACAAGATCAAAGTAGGTTTTGTTCATCCAGTCGGTGGAGAGTGATCCACCCTGTTCAACACGGGAGTGGATCAGCATTTCAAACTCAGCGAACATGGTCTGCCTGAACAGAGTGGTTCTGAAATCATTTATCTGGCTGTCTATCAGGTAGGCAATTACGTCTTGATCCGAGGTCTGGCTTCTGAGATGATTTGCAAGAAGCATTTCATTGGTGATGCTGGCTACCTCTGCCACAAGTATTCTGTAGTCGGATGTATGGTAAGGCTGATTTTCCCGGGAGAACCAGCTATGCATAGAGTGTCCGGCTTCATGAGCCATGGTGAATACAGAGTCAAGAGTACCTGAGAAGTTAAGAAGCATGTATGGAGGACTGTCGTAGCACCCACCGGAGTATGCGCCGCTTCGTTTTCCAATGTTCTCATACCTGTCTGTCCAGCGGTCTCTGAAGCCGCCGCGAAGGGTACTCTGGTACAGTTCTCCAAGGGGCTTTACAGCCTCAAGAGTCATTTCCTCGCCCTGACTGACTGAGTACTTCACATCAACATCATGCACAGTAGGGATGTAAACATCGTAAAAGTGCATCTTCTCAAGCCCCATAACTCTTTTTTTCATCTGATAGTAACGGTGCATCACTGGAATACTGGCATGAACTGAGCTGATCAGTGCTTCGTAAACTGTCTTGTTTACTCTATCCTTGAAAAGGGAAGCCTCAAGAGCAGATGGATAATTCCGGGCCTTTGCCTGGAAAATATTTGTTCTTATCTGACCATCCAGCAATGACGCCAGGGTTTCGGTATTGCCCTGAATTTCCCTGAAAAATCCTCCAAATGCGTTTTTCCTTACTTCACGGTTGGGTCCCTGAAGGAGTGGAATGAAATTGCCGTGTGAAAGCTTTACCTTTTTCCCGTCTTCACTTGTTATTTCAGGTAGTCTGGCAGGTATTTCAACATTATTCAGCTTGCCGAAGGTTCCAATGAACGCCCTGGTGGCATCTGAGGCCAGAACCATAATTCTTTCTTCGGCAGCGGAGAGAGTGTAGGGTCTGTTCCGGAGAATATCTTCAAGCCATACTCTGTATTTTGAAAGAGGAGTATCATCAATCCATCCGATCATGGTTTTAGCGGGTACGGAGAGTACCTGAGGATTGAACCAGCTTACAGATGCCGCGAGTTCTGTTAAAAGATCCATTGCTTTCTGGTTCATTTCACTGCCAACCGGGTCTGACAGATCCTGATCCTGAATCATGTGTGTGTAAGTGAAAATCTTTTCCGTTTTACGACTTGCGTCAAGTATAGCTTCAATAACTTCGAGGAGATTCTCCGGGGAGTCTGTGGCTTTGTCTCTGTATGTGGCAAGTTTTTCCGGCAGGACGGCTGCGCTTTCCAGTGCCTTGTTCCAGTCTTCCACAGTTTCATACATAGCAGTGAGGTCCCATGTGTCTTCAACAGGAACGTTTATTCTCTTTACGGGTTCTTTCATTTCTTTTATCCATCCATATCTGGAAGAAGTATGTGTAAAAAATAATCCATTGAAAATACCAGAGTAGTATATGTTTATCTTTCCTTCATCGCCATGTTTTGCCTGGAAAGTATATCGTGATTATCTTTCGTCATCCAGGAAGGAAAGGCAAACGATATGACCCTTACAAAACTGTTTTTGACGGTTCTTTTGCTCGGTGCCAGCAGCACAGTATTTATGAGTGTAATGCCGGACTATCTCAGCAACGAACTTGGAATAGATGGTGAGGTTCGCGGTGCTCTGGAGGTTCCCAGAGAACTTCCGGGATTCCTTCTTGTTTTTATCGCCGGATTTCTTGTGAGAATTCAGCGAAGGATAGCATTTGCAATGGTTTTTATTGTTGGAGTTTTTGCCTTTCTGGGGTTTGCCTTCCTGACGAATTCTCTTATGCGATTTGTTCTTTTCATGGTGGTATGGTCATCTGCAATGCACGCGTTTATACCCCTCAGGGATACAACAGCAATTGAGATTGCCGGATCCGGGAAAAGAGGCTGGGTTCTGGGCAGGGTAGGAGCTTACCGCTCTCTGGGTCTGATTCTTGGTACCGCTGTTGTCTGGATTCTTATGAGTCAGTTGAGAACCGATTATCAGATAACCTGGATTGTTGGCGCGGTTCTTCTCCTGCCGGGGATACTGATTTCCATGAGTCTTCCGTCTTCGATTGGGGAAAAAGAAAGAACAACTGCCAGAAGATTTGTTTATAGAAAAAAGTACAGGTTGTTTTACGTGTTGTGTATGCTTTTTGGGGCCAGAAAGCAGATATTCCTGACCTTTGCGCCCTGGCTTCTTGTTTCCGTCTACCACCAGAAGGCTCCTCAGCTTGCTCTGGCTATGGGGGCAAGTGCCCTTATCGGAATATTCCTCAAACCGGTATTCGGTAAGCTTATTGACAAGTTGGGCGAAAGAACGGTTCTCATGGCTGATGCCGCTCTTATTGTGCTGCTCAGTACTGCTTATGCGGTTGTTCCCAGTCTCGCTGGTCCCGGTACAGCACTTGCGCTGCTTTACTGCTTCTTCGTTGTGGATGAGCTTCTTTTCAGTCTCTCCATGGCAAGAACTACATACCTGTCAAGAATAATCAGGAATCAATCCGAAATGGTGCCTACTATAGGTCTGGGCGGAACAATTGATCACATTGTATCAATGGCTGTTCCTGTGATTGGTGGAATTCTCTGGGTAAAAGTGGGATCATGGGCAGTGTTTGCAATGGCGGGTTTTGTTGCCGTAATAACCTTCTTCACTGTGACTACTATGTCTGTCAGGCAAGAAGTCTCGTAATACAATTCTCAAGTACACTGCCTATCATTTCCAGTCTGCCTCTAAACTCTGTACTCATGGTTCCGTTGCCAGCGAAAAGCAGCACCCGGGTCTTTCCATCGGGAGAGGCAACAGGAATAATGGCAGCGCCATCCGGGAAAGATCCATTTACGCTGAAGGAAAGCATTTCACTGGAGAGGTAGATGGGAGATACGGAATCAATATCAGTGATGAATTCAGGTGCGCCATTCCCGAAGAGCAGATTAAATTTGTCACCTGACCTTTCATAAACACCTGAGATAGAAACATAAGTCAGGGTTTTTATTGTATTGACAATATCCGGTGCGGACTCCTTCAGATTTGCCGACTTGTTCAGCCTTGCGGCAAAATCCCTGCGAAGAGCTTTGTTTCTATCGACTTCCGGTACCGAGTGAATAATTGCCAGTACAAGTTTTTCATTGTTTTCTTCGTACGGAATAGTTTCAATGAGTTTGTGGGGATAAACAATACCATCAACCACCAGCACTTCGTTTCTTTCGGTTGCGAGGGATTTATTAACCGGACAGTTGTCGAAGCACTCCAGCATACCCGGGAAAAGGTCAGTGCATTTCCTTCCTGTCATGAATTCGGTACTGTGACCGAAAAACAATTCAGCCGAAGGATTTGCCCAGACAACTCTCATGTTATGGTTGTATACTATTGTCGGCTCTGAGATCGAGCAGAGAACCGCCTCCGTAAAAGAACCCGGAATGTTTTCAAACAAAATTAACCTTTCCAGACCCCTCCGGAAAACTCTTCTCTATTATTCAAATAATTGTTACCGGTGGCAAGTGCCGGCATGATGGCAATTAAAACTGCGAACGAATACGCTATGCTCTCACAGCCCAGCGGAGCTTCGCGCTGGATGAACGCGGGTTGTCGTATTTTTCCTGAAAAGAAGGACGAACCGGTCGCCGCACACATTCAAAATATATTCCCTGCTCGGTAAATCTCTTAAAGCTTTTCTTGACACGGCGATCTTCACCTGAATGAAATGAAAGAATTGCGATTCTTCCACCACTTTTAAGGCAGTCCGGTATAGAAAGAAGCAGTTGATCGAGCGCCTCAAATTCATTGTTAACCTCTATGCGAAGAGCCTGGAATACTCTCTGGATTGACAGTTTGTGTTTTTCCGGTGCAAGCCCTCTGTCCTGCAGTGTTTTTGTAATAGTAGATGCCAGTCCAACTGTTGTCCGGCACTCCATTC